>CAMGGF010000094.1 GCA_946055445.1 uncultured Ruminococcus sp.
GCCTACCCCGAAAGCGACACCTACACCGCCGTGCCGTTTGTGCAAATGGTATTGCACGGCATTGTGGAATATGCGCACGCGCCGCAAAACCTTGCCGAAAACACCGACACTGCGTTCTTAAAAGCCATGGAATACGGCGCAATGCCGAGTTACGCGTGGATATTTGAACCAACCGCCGCCGAAAGTGTCAACACGCTTTACAATTACGCCGATCAAATCACCGCCGCCGCAGAACAGTATGCAAAGGCAAACGCCCTGCTTTCGGATTTGCGCGACGCGCGAATGACCGCGCACGAAAAGGTGCAGGACGGCGTGTATCGCACCGAATACAACAACAGCACGGTGATCTATTTCAATTACAACGAAGAGGCTGTAACCGTGAACGCATTTACCGTTGCACCGATGGGGTTCCTGCGCGTCAACTGACCGAAAGAAAAAGCATTTTCCGCCCATAAATCCCCCTATCTACGGATATGGGGATTTGTTGTTTGCCAAAGACATACAGATTTCAAAAAAATGTTGTATACGCACAAAAAAAGCGGTATTTTGTCAAAAAACGCTTGCTATCTGTGCGGTTTATTGTTATGATGTATACAACAAATTGACAAATTCGCGGCGTCACTTTTGCCGCAAGTGAGAGGATAAAATGAAAGACTATGTAAAACGCCTTTTGGCAAGTTCTAAAAAATGGGAAGTTGTGTTTTGGTGGGTTTTGCGCGCAATTATGATTGGTGCGCTCATTGACTCCATCTTTTTCCGCAAGGATATTCAGCAATCTCTGCAAACCGGCGCAAACCTGATTTTGATGTTTTTGTGGGAGATTTTCCAAATGTTCCCTGCAAAGACTTGGTTGCGGCAGGTGCCGTCCTATATACAGGACTTTTTGGCACCCGGGTTGTTTTTCGCCTCATTTGGCGGCGCGTACCTGAATTTCTATTACAGCATTCCCGCATATGATTTGGTATTCCACGCAGTCGGCGGTCTTGCCGGCGCTTTCGCGGGGTATGAAGTGATTGTTGCGATGCAAAAACGCGACAAAGTGCAATGCAGTGCCGCGATTGCGGTGCTCGGCGCATTCGGATTTTCGTTTTTTGCGGGCACGGGTTGGGAACTGTTCGAATTCACCTTTGACCAAATCGCAGGCGGCGACTCGCAACATTGGTCTTTGGCGTTGGCGCAAGAGGCGTCCGAACTGTACGGCGTGCCGCTTCCGAATGTCATTCCGGCACTTGACGATATGCGTTGGGCACTCATCGACACCATGGAGGACATTATCTGCAACACCGTCGGCGCGGTGCTTGCGTGGATTATTCTGAAAATCAAGCCGTATCACCACAAGGGTAAAAACAATGTGAATTTGCTGTTCGCGCCGAAAACCGAGCAGGAACTGAAAGAAACCGTTACAAAATAAACAAAGCGATAGTATAAAAAGCATCAGGGAATGCCTGATGCTTTTTGTTTTGCAAGAAGCGTTGCGGAACTACCCTGTCAACCGTTTGCGCATTTCGAGCAGTATGGCGCGCTCGCGCCGTGATACCTGCACTTGCGAAAGTCCAAGCGCTTCGGCGGTTTTGACTTGTGTAAGCCCTTTATAATACCGCAGTTCAATCAACCGTCTGTCCGTTTCGGGCAGGGCGCCGAGCACCGCGTCCAGCGCCAAGCGGGTTTGGATTTCCTCCTCGCCCGACGGTACGGGAATGTCCGTCTGTCGCTCGCCGTCCTCGTCAAATTCGGTTAGGGATATCGGGGGTTTTGCAATATTCAGAAGTTCTGCCGCCTCAAATTCGGAAACACCGAGTTGTTCGGCGATTTCGCAAACGGTCGGGGCACGGTCTAATGCAGTTGCAAGGGTTTCCTGCACTTTTTGCGCGGCACGGGCACGCTCTTTTAAGGTGCGGCTGACTTTCACGGCACCGCCGTCGCGAAACAAGCGGCGAATTTCACCCAAAATCGCAGGCACGGCATAAGTGGAAAACGCAAACCCAAGTGCTTCGTCAAAACCGTCTGCGGCTTTGCAAAGCCCGATACAGCCCGCCGAAAACAAATCGTCATATTCCATTCCGCGATTGCGGAAACGGTTGGCACAGGCGTGCACTAGCCCCAAGTTTTCCGCAATACGCTCGTCACGCGTCAACGCCTGCTCCTTTGCCCCGTATCCGTTTGCGCAGTGTGACCGTTGTGCCCTTGCCGACCGCTGACCGCACGAAAATACGGTCGCAAAAACTTTCCATCACCGAAAAACCCAAGCCTGCGCGGTCGCCGCCGAGTGTTGTGAACAGCGGTTCGCGCGCTTTTTTGATGTCCGCGATACCACAGCCGCGGTCGCGCACGGTAATCTGCACCTCGCCGTTTTCAAAAATTTTTACGGTTATGTAGATTTTGCCGACCGCATTTTTATAGGCGTGCACAATGCAGTTGGTCACCGCCTCGCTGACGGCAGTTTTGATGTCGTTCAACTCCTCAACCGTCGGGTCAAGGCTTGCCGCAAACGCGGACACCGCCACACGCGCATACGCCTCGTTGACGGAACGGCTTTCCATTTGCAGTTTCATTTCATTTTGCACTTGCATTGTCTTCTCTCCCCTCTTTGCCTTTTTTGAGAACGGCAATTTTTTCCAAACCCGCCAAACGCATCACTTTATAGGCGTGCGGCGACAGATTGCGCAGTTCCAGCGTACAGCCGAAGGTTTGCAGCAGTTTATATCGCCCCATGACAAGTCCGATGCCCGAACTGTCCATAAACCCAACGCCGCCAAAGTCCAAAACCGCGTGTTCAGGACAAAATGCGGCGGCAAATTCGTCGATTTTATCGCGCACGCCGCCTGCATTATGATGGTCGAGTTCGCCCTCCAAATACACAAACATTGTTTTGCCGTCTGTTTCGATTGCAGTATGCATACCAGCGTCTCCTTTCCGTTTTCGGCCTCTATTGTATCGGACAAGCCGTAAAAAATTTGTCAAAACTACGGAACGCCCGCAAGGAATTTTCGATATACTGTCATAGAACAACTTCGGGGGCCGCGTATGAAACAAAACTGCAAAAGAATGTCCGCCCTAAAAGTCGGTGAAACCGGCACGGTACAGTGCATTTCCGAAAAAGCCGCACTGCGGCGGCGGTTGCGGGAATTGGGGCTTTGCGACGGTGCAAAGGTTACCTGCACCTTACAGGGCGCACACCGTGATATTGCCGTATACAAAATCTGCGGCGCGCAAATCGCCGTGCGCGATTGCGACGCACAGCATGTATGGGTGTTTGTGGAGGTGACGCCATGAAAACCGTCGCACCTGCCGAAAACAGCAAAACCATTGCCCTTGCAGGCAATCCGAATGTCGGGAAAAGCACGGTGTTCAACGCCCTGACGGGACTGCGCCAACACACAGGCAACTGGGCGGGTAAAACCGTCGGCAACGCATTCGGAAATTATCGATATAAAGACCAGACATACACTTTGGTGGATTTGCCGGGTACATATTCCCTGTTTGCGCATTCCAAAGAGGAAGCGTATGCCGGAGAATTCATATCTGCCTGTCAAAGTGATGCCGTCGCGGTGGTTTGCGACGCCACCTGTTTACAGCGAAGTTTGCATTTGGTACTGCAAATCGCCGAGCGAACGCCCAATGTGCTTGTTTGCGTCAACTTAATGGACGAAGCAAAGCGGCGCGGCATCCAAATTGATTTGGAGGAACTGTCTGTGCGGCTTTCTCTGCCGGTGGTGGGGTTAAGCGCACGCGCGGGGGAAGGACTTTCCGCGTTTCGTGACAATATAGAAAACCTTTGCCGCCGTCCGCTCGAAATGCCGTTTACGGTAGAATACCCCGCCCCCGTTGAGGCGGCGCTGTTGCGATTGGAAGGCATATATGCCGGATTTTGTGTCGCACTGCCGATTTCGGCGCGGGCGCTCGCATTGCAAATTTTGCAGGACGAACAGAGCGCGGTTGAACTTTGCCGCAAATACTTCGGGTTCAATCTGTTTGAAAATCCGAAAACCGAAATCGCAGTCAAAACGGTATTTTCGGAATTACAGGCAAAGGGATTTGACAAAAACCGCTTAACCGACACCTTTTCCGGTTCTATTGACAGCGTTGCGAAAGAAATCGCCGACAGCGTCGTAACGGAAAGTTCCAAAAAAAGAATGCGCGTACAAGATGCGCTCGACAAACTGTTTTTGGACCGCAAAACAGGTATTCCGATTATGTTGCTTTTGTTGCTGTTGGTGTTTTGGATTACAATTGTCGGCGCAAACTATCCGTCCGAGGTGCTTTCCGCCCTATTGTTTCGCATACAGGATTATCTGCTGGTGTTTTGCGACAAAATCGGCGTTTCACCATGGTTGCGGGATATGTTGGTGCTCGGTATGTACCGCGTACTTGCATGGGTGGTGGCGGTAATGTTGCCGCCGATGGCGATTTTCTTCCCGCTGTTTACCCTGCTCGAAGATTTCGGGTATTTGCCGCGCGTCGCCTTTCATTTGGACCACCGATTTCGCAAAGCCAACACCTGCGGAAAACAGGCGCTGACGATGTGTATGGGCTTTGGCTGTAACGCGGTGGGCGTGACGGGTTGCCGCATTATCGACTCGCCGCGCGAACGGCTGGTGGCAATGCTCACCAACAGCCTTGTGCCCTGCAACGGACGGTTTCCGACGCTGATTTCCATTATCACGATGTTTTTCTTGGGCGCGGCAAGCGGATTTTCGGCCTCACTGCTTTCCAGCCTTTTGCTGACCGCGACCATTCTGTTTTCGGTATTTTGCACCTTTGCGACTTCCAAAGTGCTCACGGAAACCGTTTTGCGCGGCGTACCGTCTGCATTTACACTGGAACTGCCGCCCTACCGCCGCCCGCAAATACTGAAAGTGATTGTGCGCTCGGTACTCGACCGCACACTGTTCGTTTTGGGGCGTGCGGTATCCGTTGCCGCGCCTGCGGGACTTATCATTTGGTTGTTTGCCAATTTGCATATCGGCGACAGTACGCTCTTGCAAATCTGCGCGGATTTTTTAGACCCGTTTGCACGCCTGTTGGGGTTTGACGGCGTGGTGCTGTTGGCGTTTATTTTGGGCTTTCCCGCCAACGAAATCGTGTTCCCGATTATCATTATGGCGTATATGTCCTCGGGCAGTATTTTGGAATTTGACACACTTTCGGAACTGCGCACCTTGCTCGTTGCCAACGGTTGGACGACTGCTACCGCTGTGTCTGTGATGCTGTTTTCGTTACTCCACTGGCCGTGCGCCACCACGCTTTTGACCATAAAAAAAGAAACGAAGTCCGTAAAATGGACACTCGTTTCTCTGCTTTTGCCGACGGCTTTGGGTATTTGCACCTGTATGCTGTTTAACGGGCTTGTCACCTTAGTCGGTTTGATTGTATAAAGTCATTTTGCTCTGTGCAGTCGCACTTGCATTTTTAGGCAAAATTCGGTATACTGTTCCCGAAAATCTTTCAAAACGGGGTACAGTATGGAACTGGATATTTACGATTTTGACAAAACCGTTGTGCCGTTCGACTCAGGCTCAACCTTTCTGATATTTTGCTTTTTCCATTATCCTTATTTGTTGCTTTTGTTGCCGTATTACGCGGTGATGGGATTGCTGTTGGGCTTGCATCTCATTTCACTTGCACAGTTTAAAAAACATATTTTTCTGTTTGTGCGGTTTGTGCCCTTAAAAAAGGCAGTCAAAGCGTTTTGGGATAAGCACGAAAAAGA
>CAMGGF010000095.1 GCA_946055445.1 uncultured Ruminococcus sp.
TCGTGGCGGATTTGCCCTTACTCTTCGTTAAAATACTCGTTAATCCGAAAGGATTCACTGCGTTTTATGCCTCGATTAAGACCAAATCTGCACACGATAAACTGCAAAGCATCAAAAATGCTTGGAGTAAAGATGAGATTTGTTGTCTTGAGATGGCAGCCTTGCTGACGCAAGGCAACAGCGAAAGCGACAAATATCGCTTGAATACTGCATTTTTGACGGGTTCGGATTATTACCGTTACCCTAAGGTGAGGAGAGTCGAACACAATATGCCGAAAATTTGATATTACGGCGTATTTTCACTTTTTCACCGTTGTCTTGTGTCTAATTCGGCGTATACAAATTCGCATACGGGCGCGAGGTGGTGGGTACGAGTTTATGAAACGGCGCATCCATAATTTTCGCAAAGTCCGCGCCGAAGCGTGCGCAATATGTGCGCACATGGCGCTCCAAATCCGCACGGTCTTTTTCGTCTAACGCCAAAACGGAAATGTGCTCGCTGATATTCTCCTTTGGGAATGCCCCGCGCAGGAAAATCCGCCCGCCGTGCATACCCGTGGCACAATGCGCGCCGACCAACGGCTGATGATAGGGATTTTCAAGTCCCAACACAATCAGCGTACCGCCCGCCATATATTCGCCCAAGAATGCGCCGACAATGCCGCCGACCACCACAACGGGCTGCATCTGCTCAAATTCTTTCATATGAATGCCTGCGCGCGAGCCTGCGCGTTTTTCCACGAAAATCTCGCCGTCACGCATTGCGTAACCGAGCGTATCGCCGACATGACCGTGCACGGTCACGCTGCCGCCGCCCATCGTATTCCCGATGGCTTCCTGCCCGTTGCCGAACACTTCAATCGTGCCGCCGTTTAAATACGCCGCCATATCGTTACCGGGCGTACCGTGGATTTCCAACGTCTTCCCCTTATCCATTGCCGCGCCCATATAGCGCTGTCCGTTCACATCTTCCACGCGCACGGTGTTTTCCGTTTCCAATGCGGCACGGATTTCCGCATTCAATTCCCGGAACGACCGTCTGCCTGCCGTTAAAATCATACGCGCACACCTCCCGTCAATTTTTCGGTACGTACCGCTTTGGAAAACAGCATCAATTCGGGCGTTTCCAAAATATCGCCCTCCAAAGAGGCAAGCGGCACTTTTTTCTGTATCATCCCTGTGTAAATACCCGCGCGGTCTGAACAGTTAAGCAAAACAAAGCCAACCAAGCAACCGTCTTTCACAAGCAGACGCTTGTATGCTGTATCGGTTTTCCGCGTAAGAATTTGCGCCCCATCGCAGTTTATCAACCCGCAAGTGCAAATCCGCTGTCCGAAAAAGTCAATGGCATTGACCGCAAAACTGCCTGCATCGGGTGCGGGCACGCCTGCCATATAGTGTGCGGCGGTTTTCCCCTCGCGCACGGCGTTCGGCCACAGTGCAATGATTTTTTTCATCTTGCGCCCCTCCTTACTGCCCGGCATGTGCAATGCCGAGGATTTCAAGTTCGCGGTCGGTAAGACCGATGCCGCGCAACATCAAACGGTTGCCGCGCAACGAGTCAATCGAATTTAAGCCCATACCGCCGAGCATTTCTTTCATTTCGTGATTCCACGCGTGAATCAGATTGACCACGCGCTCGTGCATAATTTCGGGATTTAAGCGTTTCACAAGTTCGGGGCGCTGTGTGGCAATACCCCAGTTGCATTTGCCCGTGTGGCATTGCTGGCACATATGGCAACCCATCGCAATCAGCGGTGCAGAAGCTACATACACGGCGTCTGCGCCGAGCGCAATGGCTTTCACGATATCCGCCGAATTGCGGAACGACCCCGCCGCAACCAAAGAAACGGTATTGCGTATGCTTTCATCGCGTAAACGCTGGTCCACCGCCGCAAGCGCAAGTTCAATCGGAATACCCACATTGTCACGAATACGCGTGGGCGCCGCGCCTGTACCGCCGCGAAACCCGTCCATCACGATGATGTCTGCCCCCGCGCGCGCCACGCCCGAAACGATTGCCGAGCAGTTGTGCACCGCCGCAATTTTTACGGCGACGGGCTTTTTGTACTGCGTGGCTTCTTTCAGCGACCAAATGAGTTGCCGCAAATCTTCAATCGAGTAAATATCGTGGTGCGGCGCGGGCGAAATCGCGTCTGACCCCTCGGGAATCATTCGCGCATTGCTGACCTCAACCGTCACCTTTTCACCGGGCAAATGGCCGCCGATGCCGGGCTTTGCGCCCTGCCCGATTTTGATTTCGATAAAGCGGCTGCCCTCTAAATAGTCTTTGTGTACGCCGAAACGCCCCGATGCCACCTGCACCACGGCATAATCCTTGTACGCGGCAAGCCCGGGGTGCAAACCGCCCTCCCCCGTGTTAAACAGGGTGCCGAGTTCCTTCGCCGCCATCGCAAGCGATTTCTGTGCATTGAACGAAATCGAGCCGAACGACATTGCCGAGAACATAATCGGGGTTTCAAGTTGAATTTGCGGCTCTAAACGGGTTTTTAATTTGCCGTTTTCGTCAAATTCCAATTTTTTCGGTTTGCGGCCCAAAAAAGTGCGAATTTCCATCGGCTCACGCAAGGGGTCAATCGACGGATTGGTTACCTGACTTGCGTTTAACAGAATTTTATCCCAATAAATCGGGTACGGTTTGTTGTTCGACATACCCGACAGCAACACGCCGCCCGTCTGCGCCTGTTTTACAATTTCCTTTTGCGTTTGCGGCGTCCAGTTGTGGTGCGTTTTATATGCCATTTCGTAATCTTTAATTTTAATTGCGCGCGTCGGGCACATCACGGCGCAACGGTGGCAGGCAACACATTTCGACTCGTCTGCCAAAACAGTTTTGCCGTCCTCGTCAAAATAATGCACGCCGTAAGAGCATTGCCGCACGCACGCCCCGCACGAAATACAGCGTGCGGGATTGCGTTCCACTTCAAAATCCGGTACGGTAAAATTCATCATCAGTCACTCCCCTTTGCAAACGGGATAAAGACGGGCGTGCCGCCTTCCACCGCCATAATTTTTTCGGGATCGGGGCAAATCACACGAATTGCCGACTCCTCCGACGCAAAATAGGTTTTGTTGCCCTTTTCGGCGGTAATCAAAGAACGCAGTTTTAAGCGGTCATTCAGTGCCAAAAGCCCGTGCTTCGAACCGACCAAAATGGAAAAAGGTCCGTTGATAAGTGCACCCGAATACACGATACGCAATGCAGTGCAAATTTCGCGTTCTTCTTTCGTCATACGGTCAATGACCTCCCATTCGGGCGCGGCAAGGATTTTCGCCGCGGTTTCCAGTGTCAGCCCTTGGCGGCGTACCAACAAATCGAACAAATAGGTAATGACTTCGGTATCGGTTTGCAAATTGCACTTATAGCCGAACTGTTCGACATAACGGCGGTTGGCGTCATAACTTGAAATCTCGCCGTTGTGCACAATCGACCAATCTAAAAGTGTAAACGGGTGTGCACCGCCCCACCAACCGGGCGTGTTCGTCGGAAAACGCCCGTGCGCCGTCCAAGTGTGCGCCTTGTATTCGTCAAGCATATAATACTCGCCGACATCTTCGGGGTAGCCGACCGCTTTAAACGCACCCATATTTTTGCCGCTGGAAAATACAAACGCCCCTGAAATGGTATTGTTGATGCGAATGACACAGCGGGCGGTGTATTCTTCCTCGTCAAAATCATTCTTTTTCATTTTGCTTTGCGGCACCGAGCCGAAGTAACGCCAAATCAGCGGCGAAGGTCCGATGGACTTCACCTTGCGCGTCGGGATTTGCTCGAAGGTTTCCACATCAAAGTGACGGAATAAAAACGCTTCGGTTTCAATGCGCGCGTCGTTATTGTCATAAAAAATATGAAACGCAAACAAATCCTTGTATTCCGGGTAAATGCCGTAAGCGGCAAAACCGCCGCCCAAACCGTTAGAACGGTCATGCATTAACGCAATGCTGTCAATAATATCCGCACCGCCGAAACACGCGCCGCTGCGGTCTGTCACAGCGGCAATCGCACACCCCGAGGGAATGCGAACTTTGCCCTCTCGCTCTACCATAACTCTCACACCCTGTTTTGATTTTTTTGCTGTAAAAAATTGACGCTTTTTCGTAAATTTTGCAAGTTAAAAAAATAAACTTGCAAAATTTAAAAAATATGTGCCCTATTTTAAAGGAAAACGAGAAAATTTGCAAGGATTTTTTTTAATGATTTATTATCTGGATATTTTTCCAACCCTTCTTCGAGTATTTTCTGCACTACATCGAAATTACGTGCATTTGCTTTGCTATAGACATTTTCATAATCACGAGTGTTCATGTATACATTCAAAATTTCTAACCAATAACTTTCCAAATGAAGCTCTGTTCTTTTCCAGCGAGCAGCTCCAAGAGGCACCGCTCTCTCAAAATTCCTGCTCTTTATATATTCCGAAGTAAGATTTCCAGCAATGAGCCCAGCTGCCTTTGCCGCAGACATATACAAAACTGCTGATGAAACACAATTATACGAATTGCATCGATTCCAGGATTCACTTCCTTTTTCACATTCAGAAAATAATATTGATATTTCAAAGAATTCATCAAAAGAATAAGGAGAAGTTTTTATGTTAGTTGTAAATAACGGCTCAAAAGAATGATGCTGTATTTGAGCCGTGAGTAGATTAATAAACTCTGAAAGAAATAAAACGTAATAATTTTTTAACTGAATTTTTTTTCAGTAATATAACAACGAAACATCTCAATCTCTTTTACAGATTTTTTAATTCCTTATCATAAGTTACTTTCATACCAATAAGGCTGGCAACAAGAGAGGCTCCCTCAGCAATAATAAAGGACCACCAGATATTGTTTACATCACCGGTAAGCGAAAGCAGATAAGCAGCAGGCAGCAATACAATTACCTGAAGAACGAATGAAACAATCATACTCATCAAGCCTTTACCAAGAGCCTGGACAACAGAAATCAAAGTAATACAAACTGCAGCCACCGGAAAGTGAATTGCAATGCGGCGGAGAGCCGGAACACCAATAGCATACATTTCATCAGATGCATTGAACATAGCAAGCAGCTGACGAGGGAAAAGCTCGAAAATCAAAAGGCCGGCAACCATAATCATGACTGCGGCAATTGCACAAAGCTTAATTGAACGCATGATTCTGTCTTTACGCTTTGCACCATAATTATATGCAACAATTGGAACAATACCATTATTCAAACCGAATACCGGCATAAAGATAAAACTCTGCAGTTTAAAATAAACACCATAAACCGCAACAGCAGTCATAGTAAATGCACCAAGAATCAAGTTGATGAGGTAAGTCAAAAGCGAACCAATAGAACCAAGAAGAATAGAAGGAACACCTACCTTGTAGATGTCGGCAATTGTCCTACCGTTCGGTCGGAATCCTTTTACTGTAAATTTGATTTCTTTGTTCTTTGTAAGATTGAGGGTAAAGGAAATTACAAATCCTACAATCTGACCAAAAACCGTTGCCCAGGCAGCACCAGCAATTCCAAGTTTAGGGAATCCCAAAAGTCCAAAAATCAAAAGCGGATCAAAAATTATATTTGTAATTGCACCGGCAAGCTGAGAAATCATAGAAAGCACAGTGCGGCCTGTAGACTGTAAAAGACGTTCAAAAAGAATTGCCCCATAAAG
>CAMGGF010000096.1 GCA_946055445.1 uncultured Ruminococcus sp.
ATACCCCTTATTTTTTACACAATCCGCATATCGTGCACGTTCCAAATTTCGTGTCAAAAGTGTTTGAATTTCCTTTGCCCAAGCGGCCGCACTTTGTTCCAAAGACAAAAAAGAAACTATGTCTGTTATAGCGCACTCTTTCGGGATTGTATCCGAAAGCAAGCACGGTACGCCGGCAGCCTGTGCTTCCACTACAGTTAAAGGTAAACCCTCATACAAAGAAGGCATACAGAACAAATCCACACCCTGTAGCAAATCAGCAAAATCAGAACGAAATCCCAAAAAACGAACCTTTTGGCTGATGCCGAGCGCCTTTGCTTTTTCTTCCATAGCGGTTTGCAACTCACCCTCACCCGCCAACAGTAAAATGCAATCAGGTAAGTCGCGACAAACTTCGCAAAAAATTTGCAAAAGGAAAGTATGATTTTTCGCTTCGCAGAATCTCCCCGCATGACCGAGAACCGGCTGCGACGCAAAAATACCTAAACTTTCGCGAATAGCCGCACGTTTTTCGGCGTTAAAACGAAACTGCGAAGTATCCGTCCCATTGCGCACGATATGAATGGGTTTGTCCGTGTTCTTAAACAACCATTTCCCTGCCGCCTGCGAACACGCAAAGCAAATATCCGTTGCATGCATAAGTTTTGGGTAATTGATTTTGTCCAAAACGGAATGAATCGGGCGCACAAGCGGATTGCTTTCAAAAGCCGTGCCGTGACTGTGGCAAATGATTTTTGCGTTCGTGTATTTCTTCGCAAGTGTTACCGGCAAGCAGTTACTCGCCGAAGATAAATGATACCAAATAAAATCATACTTTTCTGCATGTGCTTTATAAAATTCTGTTAATTCGGTGTAGTTTTTAATCGGATTCACACCGCGCCTTGTGATATGATACACCGGAATCCCGAACGACTGAATTTCTGACTCATACACACATTTCGGGCAAAAAGTCAATAAAGAAAATTGAACCTTGTCCCGATCGGTATTGCGAAAAAAATGCATAAGAAGCGATTCAATACCGCCCTTTTGCGGAGACATACCGATAACCAAAACACGGACCGAGTTGTTTTGCATAAGCATTCACCTTTAACTTATTTCATTTTATCAAACAATGCCGGCATTGTGGTTTTTACGAAATATATGAACCGCGCAACTGCGCAACACATAAAACTGCATTTGTTCTTGAAGAAAATATTCAAAATCCCCTGTAACGAAGCACCCACCGACAAATAATCGCGAAGAGAAAGATATAATTCACCGCTGAAAACAGTTTTAAGCCAAGCGATTCTCTGTTTTACGCACATGTGTGCCTGCGGATTGCAGTTTCGCTCCAATGCTGAAAATGTGTAACGAGAAAACAACTGCGCCAACATTGTTTTTGCTGAATCGTCATACTGTTCCCAACGCATTTGTTGTTCTTGCAACAGTCGTATTTTTTTCATATGCAACGCATAATAGTCCGGCACAAATTTGGCTGTTCTGCTGTGCGTATCCAAAACACGGCGATACCGATAATACGGCTTATCTAACACAACCAAACTGCTTATGTTTTGAAAATATGCTACATTGAAGAATAAGTCCTCTAAAAGCGCCGCTTCTTCGTAACGAAGATGGATTTCCCGCAAATACGATAATTTGTAAAACTTATTACAAGCATAACCGTATAAAGTACTTTTTTCCAATTCCAAAATATAGGCACGCAGATCAGCGGCATTTTGGAAAGAATGCGAATCGGTTACAACCGGTTTTTCAGAAAGAAGAACACCGTTTGAATCATACAAATCCTCTTGCATTCCGAAAACAACAACCTGCGCGGCATTTTCTTGTAAAGCAGAATACACATCAGCCAGCAGCGTTTCCGCAACCGTATCATCAGAGTCCATAAACATCAAATACTCCCCAGAGGCGGCATCTGCACCGATATTTCGTGCATTGCTCACGCCCCCGTTCGTCGGAAGCATCATCAAATGAACACGTGCATCTTTGTTCGCAAGCATTTCACACAGTTGTGCGGAAGAATCCGTTGAGCAATCGTCAATCAGCAAAAGTTCGAAATTCTCATATGTCTGATTTAAAACACTTTGCACTGCTTGTTCTAAATATTTCTCAACATTATACACCGGCATTACTATGCTAAAAAATGGATTTTCCTGCATATTTTACCTCAATTACCGTTTTGCCTTTAACGAAGCAAACAATTTCACATTGCCGGATTTCACTTTGGAAATCACGCGCCCCTCTAAATAGGTCAAAGCGGCACTTTGCATTTTTATCGGCACCAGCATCAATTTCATATAGGATGACTGCGCACGCATAACGGGTAAAAGCGTTTTCACCTTTTCATCCGAAATAATTTTGCGAATTTCCGCTTTTTTCTCTTTTGCAGACAGCGTGCAACTTTTGGTTGTGATATTCTCTACACAACCGATGATGCGTTCAATATACCGACGCGCCAAAAATTCACGGCTGTTTTCGTCATCGACACCCCAATGGCGGTATAAATCGACCATCCAACCGTGTTCTTCCTCACGCTTTTCGTACATATCGCTTCTGTATTTTGTGGTTTCGGACTCCGCGCGTTTGCGAATAAAGTGATAGTATTTACCGGGAATGACTACAACGCGTTCCACATCGCGCAACACGCTCAAATTGAACGGGAAATCGTCCCAAAATGTATTCGGGAAATACAATTTATTTTCGCGGATGTAGTCCCCCGAATACAGTTTATTCCACGGCGTATACAGTAGATTTTGGTCAAACAGCCGATAGGCGTCTTCACGAAATTCCCGTTGCGTTGCATAAGCCTTGCCGTCTACGCCCTGCTCCTGCGTATATTTTTCCGTATCTGAGTAATACGTGTCAATGTAATACCCGGAAACCACCAACTGCGCATTGTGTTCTTCGGCTGCGGCAACCATATCCGCAAGCATAGTCGGTTCGGCAACATCATCCGAATCCATAAAATAAAAGTACTTGCCGTTTGCTTGGTCAATCGCAACATTTCGGGCGCTCGGCGCGCCGCCGTTTTCTTTATGAATCACATGAATGCGGCTGTCTTTTGCGGCATACGCATCGCAAATCTCCCCGCTTCTGTCTTTTGTGCCGTCATCCACGGCAAACATTTCCCAATCCGTAAAAGTTTGATTTTGCATGCTCTCAATAGCAGCGCCTACATACTCTTCCACGCCGTATACAGGCATAATTATGCTGACGGTTACCTTCTCCAAAGCAGCCACTCCTTCATTTTGCGATTCTGCATCCGTTTTTACAAACAATACATATTGCGGCAAAAACAGAGGTATTATATCACTTTACGATGTATTTTTCAAGCCTACACGGACAGTTCACGGTCACAAAGTTCCAAAGCCGCTTCGACGCACTTGTCCATATCATAGTATTTATACTGTGCAAGTCTGCCGCCGAATAACACCTTGGTTTCTTTTGCCGCCAAATCCGCATATTTTTGATATAACGCCGTATTTTGCGCATCGTTAATGGGATAGTACGGCTCCATACCCGCTTCCCAGTCCACAGGGTATTCTTTTGTAATAATTGTTTTTTCCTGTGTGCCGAACGCAAAATGCTTGTGCTCAATCACGCGGGTATAGGGAATCTCCCGTTGCGTATAATTCACAACCGCAACACCTTGGTAGTTTTGCATATCCAGCGTTTCATTTTCAAACCGCAAACTTCTGTACCCGAGTTCGCCGTAGCAATACGCAAAATATGCATCAATCATACCGGTATACAGGCATTTGTCCGCCATAGAAAGATATTTTTCTTTGTCCGAGAAGAAGTCGGTGTTTAAAAGTACATCACAGCCATCAATCAGTTTTTCAATCAGTGCCGTATAGCCTTCTACGGGTATACCCTGATAACGGTCATTGAAATAGTTGTTATTATAGGTATAGCGCACCGGCAACCGTTTAATAATGAATGCGGGCAAGTCTTTACAATCACGCCCCCACTGCTTTTCGGTGTATCCTTTAATCAGTTTGGTATACACTTCCCTGCCGACAAGACTGATTGCCTGCTCTTCCAAATTCTGCGGCTCGCCTTGAATTTCCCCGCGCTGTGTTTCAATGATTTCCTGCGCTTCCTGCGGCGTGGAAATCCCGAACATTTTGCTGAATGTGTTCATATTAAACGGCAAATTGTATATTTCACCTTTATAGTTTGCAATCGGAGAATTCACAAAATTATTAAATTCGACAAATTGATTCACATAGTCCCACACGCGCTTATTGCTTGTATGAAAAATATGCGCACCGTATTTGTGCACCAAAATATCTTCCTGCACATCACAATAAATGTTACCGCCGATATGGTTGCGTTTTTCAACGAACAGTACGCTTTTGCCTTTTTGTTTTGCTTCATGTGCAAACACCGCGCCGAATAAACCGCAGCCTACAATTAAATAATCATATTTTTGCATATTTTTCTCCTTTATACAAAACAGTTTTACATATTATAGCATCATTTTCGGCAAAAGAAAAGAGGCACGCCGAAAATCGTGAAAAACTTTAAAATTTTTTATAAAAAGAATGGATATTCTTTGCAGTATATGGTAGTATTATTTTTTACAGGAGGTGTCGTAATGCAAACCGAAGAACTCTTGCGTTTCGCGTTAGATATCGGTGAAAAAATGCTGATCAGCGGCGCGGAAATCAGCCGCGTGGAAGATTCCGTGCGCCGCATTCTTATGACATACGATATGAAACGCGCCGATGTTTTCACAATAACATCCAGCATTATTGTTACCGTAACAGATGCTGATAACCATACGCTGACACAAACCAGACGCATTCACAAATACTCGACGGATTTAGATAAACTTCACAATTTGAATGCCTTATCGCGCAAAATTTGTGCAGACAAACCCGCATTACAATACATTGAAAGCGAATTGACCGTAATTGACAGCGGCAAACGGTATCCGTTTTGGGTGGAATGCCTTGCTTTCGCCTTAATTGCAGGCGCTTTCACTTTGTTTTTCGGTGGGAATGCATTGGACGCTGCCGCCGCCGCACTCCTCGGTGCGCTTTTGAAAGCCGTTGTTTACACCATAGACCGCACACAGGTCAATATGGTGTTTGCAAATGTTGTCTCGGCATTTATTTTGTGCACGCTTGCGTTCTTGTGTGTTGCAGTCGGCTTCGGTCAGCACGCCGATAAAATGATTATCGGTAACATTATGCTGCTCATTCCCGGCATTGCGATGACAAACTCCATTCGCGATATTATTAACGGCGACATTATGGCGGGTATTTTGCGGTTTTGTGAAGCAATTATGATTGCAATCGGTATTGCGGGCGGCTATATTCTTGCCGCTTTGTTGCTTGGAGGGCTGATTCAATGAGCATTTCTGAAATTCTCATACAGATTATTACGGCTTTTCTCGGCTCGCTCGGTTTTTCGGTATTATTCAATTTGCGCCGCACCAAACTCCTGATCGCCGCACTCGGCGGTATGTTTTCGTGGGGACTGTTTTTACTGCTCGGCATTTGGATTACAAGTGAACCGATTCGCTACTTTTTTGCATCTGCTTTTGTAACGGTTTGGGCGGAAATATTTGCGCGAATCAAAAAGACACCGACCACCTCCTACCTTGTGCCCGGATTTATCCCGATGATTCCCGGCGGCGCGCTATACA
>CAMGGF010000097.1 GCA_946055445.1 uncultured Ruminococcus sp.
CTTTTCCGATTTTCTTCGCGTAATTGAAATACTGCTTAGAAAATTGCAAATACGCTTCAATGTGTGGCTTTCCCATTTTGTCCAAAACCGCCGCCGAGCAATGCTCGGGCGCAACTTTTAACTGCCCGCTGATGTGATGCTCGACAAGTTCCTTGAAAAAGGTATCGTCTTTGTCGCAAAGCATATAATCGTAGCGAATCCCCGAACGGATAAATACTTTTTTCACTTTCGGAAGCGTGCGCACGGTGCGCAAAATATCCAAATATTCGCTGTGGTCGGCTTTTATGGCAGGGCAAGCAGACGGTGCCAAGCACTTTTTCCCTTTGCAAAGTCCTGCTTTTTCTTGCTTTGCGCAAGAAGGATAGCGGAAATTTGCTGTCGGCCCGCCGATATCGTGAATATACCCCTTAAAATCGGGCATTTCGGTAATGCGTTTTGCTTCTGCTACAATGGAGTCTTTACTGCGAGAGGTAATATATCTCCCTTGGTGAAACGCCAATGAACAGAAATTGCAAGCACCAAAGCACCCGCGATTTTGCGTAATGGAGAACTTGACTTCCTCAATGCCGGGCACGCCGCCGTCTTTTTCATAAATCGGGTGGTAAGTGCGGCAGTAAGGCAATGCATAAACCGCGTCTAATTCCTCCCGCGTAAGCGGCTCCATCGGCGGATTTTGCACAAGCATCTGTTTGCCGTGCTTTTGACGAAGTTGTTTCCCGCGGATATGGTCTTGCTCATCTTGTTCTATTCGACAGGAAATTGCGTATTCCCGTTTTGACTGCAATACATTTTCATAAGACGGGCATTCCGTGCAAAACGGCGTTTCCGAAACAGGAACGGCATAGCAAGTACCGCGAATATCGCGCATATCGCGTATGGACTCCCCCGCAGAAAGACGGGTGGCAATTTCAACGGTTTGCTTCTCCCCCATACCGTAAGAAATCAAGTCTGCACCTGAGTCAAATAAAATAGAGGGACGGATTTTATCGTCCCAATAATCATAATGGGCAAAACGGCGCAAAGATGCCTCTAATCCCCCGATGATAATCGGAACATCGCCGTATGCCTCACGGATTTTTTTACAATACACAATGACCGCGCGGTCGGGACGGAGCCCGATTTTACCTCCCGGTGAATACGCGTCGGTACTGCGCCGTTTTTTCGCTACGGAATAATGCGCGACCATAGAGTCGATATTGCCTGCTGAAACAAAAAAGCCGAGTTTCGGTCTTCCGAATCGCATAAAGTCTGCAACACTGTCCGTTTTCGGCTGTGCCAAAACCGCAACTTTGTAGCCGTTTGCCTCTAAAACGCGGGTAATAATTGCCGCACCGAAACTCGGATGGTCAACATAGGCATCGCCGTTGACATATACAAAGTCAACGGCGTCCCATCCGCGTGCGGTCATATCCTCTTTTGAAATCGGTAAAAACTGCATATTACTCCTCAAAGGTATCATTTGCAGAATCAGCGGCAGATTCTGTATAATCGTGCGTTGCACCGCCTTGAGCCAAAGCGTTCATTTCGTACCATTGCTGTTTGGAAATCAATACTTTGCGCGGTTTTGCGCCCTCGTAAGGCCCAATAATACCGCGCTCCTCCAAATTGTCAATAATACGCGCCGCACGCGCATACCCGAGTTTGAGTTTGCGCTGTAAAAGCGTTGTTGACGCCATTTGTGCGTCTACAACCACTTCAATGGCTTTCGGAATCATTTCGTCGGCCTCACTTTCGCCGTCATCTTCTGCGGCAGAAACACCACCGCTCTTTTTCTTATCGGCGGCGGCTTGACGCTCAATTTCCTGCATAACATCATCGTCATACGCCGTTTGTTCTTGACCTTTAATGAAATCCACAACCGTTTCTACTTCTTTGTCCGACAGGAAACAACCTTGAATACGAATCGGCTTTGCAATGCCCACAGGATAGAACAGCATATCGCCGTTACCAAGCAATTTCTCAGCGCCGACCGTATCAATAATGGTGCGGGAATCGATTTGAGAAGAAGTCTTCAAGGAAAGTCGGCTCGGAATATTGGCTTTAATCAGGCCGGTGATGACATCAACTGACGGACGCTGTGTGGCAATCACTAAATGCATACCTGCCGCACGCGCCATTTGTGCCAAACGGCAAATGGAGTCCTCTACTTCGTGGGGCGCCGCCATCATCAAATCGGAAAGTTCATCAATAAAAATGACAATCTGCGGCAGTTTTTTCTGCCCTATGCTTTCGCAAATGCTGTTATAACCGCTGATGTCACGGACATTGTTATCAGAGAACATTTTATAGCGCGTCAGCATCTCCGTAACCGCCCAAGCCAATGCGCCCGATGCTTTTCGCGGGTCGGAAACCACGGGTACAATCAAATGCGGAATCCCGTTATAAACCGTAAATTCCACTTGTTTCGGGTCAATCATCAACAGTTTGACTTCGTCAGGCGTAGCGTTATATAAAATGCTGACAATCATTGCATTCATACAAACAGATTTACCGGAGCCTGTTGTACCGGCAACCAGCAAGTGCGGCATTTTTGCAAGGTCGGCATACATACAGTTGCCGGCAATATCCTTGCCGAGTGCCACAAACAATTTTGACTTTGCACTTTTGTACTGCTCGGTGTCAACAATTTCGCGGAAAGTGACAGTTGCACGGTTTTTGTTCGGCACTTCAATACCGACTGCCGCTTTGTTCGGAATCGGTGCTTCAATACGAATACCGCCCGCCGCGAGGTTCAGCGCAATATCATCTGCCAAATTGGTGATACGGCTGATTTTTACACCCGCCGCCGGTTGAATTTCATAGCGTGTAACCGACGGACCGCGGCAAATGTCCACAATACGCGTTTCCACACCGAAACTCTTTAATGTGTCCACCAATTTGGTGGCGTTTGCTTTTAATTCGTCCTCATATTTTAAATTGCGGACATTTTTCGGCGCGGCAAGACAGGTAAGCGGCGGCTTTTCATAAACTTTTTTCGGTTCTTCCTCTGCATTTTCCGCGTCAGCGTCATCATCTTCAATATGTCTCGCCGATGCCTTTAACCCGCCTTCGGCAGAATCGGCTTCGTCATCTTTTGAAAACTTTTCTGCAGATATCGGTACAATACCATCATCGGGAACAGCGGGTTTTGCAGGTTCTTCCCCTTTCATTTTACTGATAATATCGTCCAAAAGTATCGGTTTTTGTGATACAGTCTCTTCGGCGGGCGCAAGTTCTTCTTCCGGCGAAATATCCGAAACATCTTCTGCCGGTGCTTTCTTCTTTTTAGGGAATTTCTTGACTTTTCCGTCGTCCGTAATCGGTTCCGGCCCTAAATCAACATCAACATTAAATTCGCGTTCCTGCTGTCTTGCAATTTGTTCGATTTTTTCTTCGCGGTAAGCATTGGCTTTCTCAACAGGCTTTGCCACGCCTTTAAACAATTTAATCAGCGTCATCCCGGTCATCAGCATAATGCACAGGAACAAAAGGATAACCACAATCGCAATTGCCGCCGCTTTGGAACTACCCGTTGTCAACAAAATCAAACCGCCGAAAATTGCACCAAAAGCCCCGCTTCCGAGCATAGAACCATCTAAGCGATAGGTGTTGTACGCATCGGCAATATTTTCAAAAAAGTCAACTTCACCTGAAAAAGAGAAAATATGTACAGCGCTGCACAGCAAAATAATCAGCGCAAGTGCTTCACAGACCTTAAACCCGACTTTTGTACCCGCTTTGTCGAGTGTGGTCATAATTGCAACATACAAAAGCAATAAAGGCAAAACAAATGCCGAAAAGCCAAACAGTCCGAAAGAAAGCGTCCGTATGGCGCCCCACAGACCGCCGCCGGGAATCAATGTTATACAGATAAAAAATGCCGCCAAACAAAACAGTACAATTGCCGCAACTTGCTTGTTCGCCGCGGCACGCTCAGCCTCTCTCTTTTGTGGCGCGGTTTTGTTCGGCGGGCGTTTCGCCTTGGTTTGTGTGCTTTTATTATTCGACATTTTTCGTTCCTCCGATTATGAAATATCCTCTTTTTCACTTTTTTCAGACTTCGCGTCCGATATCATTTTATACAAACAATTCAGTGCGTCCGAAAGACCGCCCAAGCAGTCAATCATACCGCACTCCACAGCGGCAGGGCCGTCAAGTACCGTGCCGACATCGGTTGCCAGTTCCCCCGTTGCCAACATAAAATCGCGGAAGCGTTCAGGCGACATTTTCGAATTTTTAACAACAAAATCCACAATCCGTTCCTGCATTTTTTGAAAATAGGAAAAAGTTTGCGGCACGCCGAGCACTAAACCGTTCATACGAACGGGATGTACCGTCATGGTAGCAGATGGTACAATAAACGACCGTTTTGCTGAAACAGCCAACGGCACGCCGATAGAATGCCCGCCGCCGAGCACGAGAGAAACTGTCGGTGTTTCCATACCGCTGATGAGTTCTGCAATGGCAAGCCCCGCTTCAATATCACCGCCGACGGTATTTAAAATTAAAATTAACCCTTCTATTTCATCGCTTTCTTCAATAGCCACCAACTGCGGAATCACATGTTCATATTTTGTTGTTTTGTTTTGCGGAGGCAAAATATAATGCCCCTCAATCTGCCCGATAACCGTCAGGCAATGAATGAAATGCCCGTTTTTTTCAACCGTGATAGAACCGGTTTCCACAATTTGACGCAACGAAGACGGCGCGCTCTCCAACGGTTCGCTTTCATCTTCTTCAAACGGTTGCGGACTATCCGCATTTTGCATAAATGTGGAAAAAGCAACAGAGTTCTTTTCTTTTTTCATACTGCACCTCTTTTGGAAATATGCATTTAGTATTTCCAAAGCGGGCGCAAATTATTTTGTGCAAAATATTGTATCACAACTCCATAAAATGCGCAATAACTTGTTTTATCTTCGATTAAACAAAGGCTTTTAATGAAAACAATATCCGCCTTGCTCGAACAAGGCGGATATCTCATAAAACATATTATGTGCTATTTTAGCACTCTGCTTTGTAAAAAAAATTAACTGATTTTCAGTTGCAGGCGTAATTTGTCACTAATCATGGCAATAAATTCCGAATTGGTGGGCTTACCGCGGGTGTTTTGAATGGTATAGCCGAAATAGGAACTCAGCACATCCACATCTCCCCTGTCCCAAGCCACCTCAATAGCATGGCGGATTGCGCGTTCGACGCGGGAAGAAGTTGTTGAAAAACGCTTTGCCACCGTCGGATACAATACTTTTGTTACAGAATTCATCATCTCCGTATCATTGATAGAGAGAATAATCGCCTCACGCAAATACTGATAGCCTTTTATGTGTGCAGGAACACCGATTTGGTGCATAATGTCGCTGACCAATACCTCTAAATCGGAAGTACCGATATGTGTCGGCGCACCGCTTTTCGCCTGCGTTACCGTATTTCCCGCCATAAGTAGAATGCGCTCTGCCATCATCGTTACGTCAAACGGCTTTAAAAAGTAATAATCTGCACCGGCAGACAAAACCTCGTTTTCAAAGCGCTGATTGTCCACGCCGGAAACAACCATTACCAACGGCTTTTTGATTTTCGGTTTTTTCGCCATTTGCTGCAAAACGCCGAGCGCGTCTATGGAAGACATAATTGCATCCATAACCAAAACATCCGGCT
>CAMGGF010000098.1 GCA_946055445.1 uncultured Ruminococcus sp.
TATTATAAACCTCGCCGTTTTCGCCGCCGCCCACGGTGGAAATCACGGGAATATAGCCGCTCTCTACGGCATCGTTAATCACTTTTGTGTTGATTTTCACAATATCGCCCACAAAACCGATGTCCTCACCTGCGTCGTGCTTTTTCGCCTGAATCATATCGCCGTCCAAGCCGCAAAGCCCCACCGCCTGCCCGCCGTGGCAGGTTAAGAGTTGCACCAAATGCTTATTGACCTTGCCCGCAAGCACCATTTGCACAATTTCAACGGTTTCTTCATCCGTATAGCGAAGCCCGCCCACAAAGCGGCTCTCTTTGCCGATACGCTTTAACATATCGTTGATTTCGGGGCCGCCGCCGTGCACCAACACCACATTGACGCCCACAGAACGCAGCAGCACAATGTCGGTCATTACCGCGTCCTGCAATTCTTCGTTTATCATGGCGTTGCCGCCGTATTTTATCACGACCGTTTTACCGTTGTAGCGCTGAATGTAGGGCAACGCCTGCACAAGCACCTCGCTGCGGTCTGCGTGGGAAAGTTTGGAAATGTCCATAAAATTGCCTCCGAATTTGAAAATCGTTTTTCGGGACGCCGAGTCGTCGTCCCCTACAATATTCGCCTGATTTTCAAGTGTGCGTGCAGTTTGTGCTTTTGGCACGGCGAAGCGTATCAGGTATACGCGAGTTGCCGTGCCGAAAGTGCAAAATGTGCGTGCAATCGGAAATCAGGTGCGGTAATCTCCATTGATTTTTACATATTCATAAGTCAGGTCGCAACCGTAAGCAGTTGCGGAAAATTCGCCGTCGTTCAAATCCACCTTGATGGTGATTTCGTCCTCTAACAGAATTTCTTTGGCTTTTTCTTCCGAAAATTCTATGCCCGCGCCGTTACGGCAAACAAAAATTTCGCCCTTTGCGGAGACGAAGGACACATCAATTTTCGTCACATCAATCTCCGCGCCCGCATAACCAAGAGCGCACAGTACCCTGCCCCAGTTGGCGTCCGAACCGAACATGGCGGTTTTGACAAGAGGAGAACGGATAACGGATTTTGCGCAGGTTTTGGCGATTTCCTCGGTTTTGGCGTTATTTACCTCACAAAGCACCAATTTCGTTGCGCCCTCGCCGTCTTTGGCAAGCATACTTACAACATAGTTGCAGATTTTGAAAAGTGCACGGCAGAATTTTTGATAGTTTTCACTGTCCACTGTATCAATACGGCTGTTTTCGCAAAGCCCGTTCGCCATAATCGCAACCGTATCATTGGTGGAAGTGTCGCCGTCCACCGAAAGCATATTATATGTTCTTTCCACGCACCAGAGAAGCGCGCTTTTTAAACATTCCGCCGTGATATTTGCGTCCGTTGTGATAAAGGAAAGCATCGTTGCCATATTGGGGTGAATCATACCGCTGCCCTTGGCTATGGCGCCGATGGTGCAGGTTTTGCCGTCCAAATCGAAAGAAACGGATATGTGTTTCTTCACGGTATCGGTGGTCATAATCGCCTCTGCTGCCGCGTCCGAGCCGTCCGTCGAAAGTCCGTCGGCGAGTGCTTGCATACCGTTTTGTATGGGCTCCAAATCAATGGGCTGACCGATTACGCCCGTAGAGCCGACAATCACATCATCGGCAGAAACGCCTGTATATTCTGCCGCAAGGTCGCACATTGCCTGCGCTTTTTCCACGCCGTCGGCGTTGCAGGTATTGGCAATACCGCTGTTGCAGATGACCGCCCGCGCCTTGCCGTTTTCGAGGTTTTTGCGTGTCACGGTAATCGGTGCGCCGTAAACAAGATTTTTTGTATAAACCGCCGCCGCATCACATTCTTGTTCGGACAAAATGAGCATTAAGTCCTTTTTGTCCTTATTTTTGCGAATGCCGCAGTGAATGCCGTTTGCTTTGAAGCCTTTGGGCGAGGTCACCCCGCCGTTTGTGTCGATTTTGATTGAAAATGCCATATGTTTCTCCTGTTTATTCAACGGCGGGAGCAAGCCCCCGCCCTACATTGTTTACGAAATCTCCAAATTGAACTCTGCCGAAAGCCCCATTTTGATGTTCATACATTCGAGCGCCGCGCCGCTGGCGCCTTTGCCCAGGTTATCGTAACGGGCGAGGAGCAAAATGCGCTCGTCATTGCCGCAGACGGTAATATCCATACTGTCGGTTTCCGATTTGGCGTTGGCGGAAAGGAACCCCGCCTCGTCCATACTGTCTTTAAAACGCACAATCGGGGTATTATATTTTTCTTTGTAAAGGGCTTTGATGTCCTCTGCCGTTTTGCCGTTTTGCAAATCGCTTTTAAAAAGCGGCACGGTGACTAGCATACCGCTGAAATAATCGCAGATGAACGGGCAGAAAATCGGCGTGACGGAAAGCCCTGATATAATACGCATTTCCTTTAAATGCTTGTGCTCTTGTGTAAGGGCATAGGCACGGGGCGCATCTAAAAGCGGGTCGCGCTCGGCGTCCTCATACTGTGCAATCCCCTTTTTGCCTGCACCGCTGTACCCGGACATGGCGTGGCAGGAAAAAGCGTGGTCGGGGGAAACAAACCCTGCGTCCACCAAGGGTTTTACAAGGGCAATAAAGCCGCTTGCGTAGCACCCGGGCACGGCAATGCGGTTGGAATTTTTGAGTTTTTCCGAAAGTTCTTCTGAAAGTTCGGGAAAACCGTATGCAAATGCCTCGTTTGTGCGGTGGGCGGTAGAGGTGTCAATCACGATTGTGTTGTCGTTTTCAATTAAGCCTACCGCCTCCACTGCCGCCGCATCGGGCAGACAGAGAAATGCGATGTCCGCCGCGTTGAGCGCTTCTTTTCGTGCAGTTATATCCTTGCGGCTTTCTTCGGGCAAGGTAATGAGTTCAATATCGTCGCGGGTTTTCAGGCGGTCAAAGATTTTTAACCCTGTTGTCCCCTGCGAACCGTCAATAAATACTTTGGTCATAAATTTGTCCTTTTCGCGGCGGTGGCAAGCCCCCCGCCCTACCTTAAAAAGGTGAATTTTATTGATTTATACTTCTAACCCGTTCCACCTGTGCCAGCACATTTTGCGGTGCAGGGCCGCCGAGTGAGGTACGGTCATTTACGCATTTGTCGAGGTTAATTGCCTCGTACACGCCGTCATCAAACAAATCGCATACGGCTTTGTAATCTTCCAACGGCAAGGTTTCGAGTGTTACGCCTTTTTTGATGCAAAGGGCAACCAACTCCCCTGTCGCCTTGTACGCATCACGGAACGGCAAGCCTTTCGACACAAGATAGTCGGCGCAGTCGGTGGCGTTGATAAACCCGCCCGCCGCGGCTTTGCGCATATTTTCGGGTAGTGCGGTCATGGTGTCGAGCATGGGGATAAACGCCGTCAAGCACATTTTGACCGTATCGAACGCATCAAAAATCGCCTCTTTGTCCTCTTGCATATCCTTGTTGTAGGCAAGGGGCAAACCTTTCATCATGGTTAAAAGGGTTATCAAATCGCCAAACACTCTGCCCGATTTGCCGCGTATCAGTTCCGTAATGTCGGGGTTCTTTTTCTGCGGCATAATGGACGAGCCTGTGGAAAACGCATCGTCCAATTCCACAAATTTAAACTCCCAGGAGCACCACAGCACGATTTCCTCGGAGAAACGGGACAAATGCACCATCAAAATGGAAAGTGCCGCCGCCAATTCCATACAAAAATCACGGTCGGAAACACTGTCGAGGGAATTTTGCATAGCCCCCGTAAATCCAAGCGCTTTCGCGGTCATTTCACGGTCGGTATTATAGGTTGTGCCCGCCAATGCGCAAGCGCCCAAGGGGGAAACATTCATTCTTTCCCGTGCGTCATGAAGTCTTTCTTTGTCGCGCAGGAGCATTTCGGCATAGGCTAACAGATGATGCCCGAATGTGATGGGCTGGGCACGCTGTAAATGGGTATAACCCGGCATAACGGCGTTTGCATACTGCTCCGCTTTTTTGCAAAGCACAGAAATCAGTTCCGTCAGTTGCCCGTACAGCGCGTCGCATTCTTTGCGCAGATACAAACGAATATCGAGAGCCACCTGGTCATTTCGACTGCGGGCGGTATGTAAGCGTTTGCCCGCCGCACCGATGCGCGCGGTCAATTCCCCCTCCACAAAGGTGTGAATATCCTCTGCGTTGGGGTCAATCTCCAATTCGCCGCTTTCGATTTCGGCTTTGATGGCTTTCAAGCCCTCGGTAATCGCCGCCAAATCCGCAGCGGAAATGATGCCCTGCGCACAGAGCATTGCCGCGTGCGCAAGACTGCCGTCAATATCCTCGCAAAACATACGGCTGTCGAACTTAATAGACGAATTAAAATCATTTGTTTTGGGGTCTAATGCTTTTTGAAATCTGCCCTGCCAAAGTTGCATATGTTTTTCTCCTGTAAGTAGTACAATACGACAAAGGGCAAAATGCCCTTTGCCGTTTCGCACAATTTGTGTCCCCTATGCGTAGGGGCAAAATAAGATCTTAAGAATTGTAATTTTGTAAATATTTTTCGATAGGCCATGTTTGTGCGCGATGCTGTATGCATATACTGCGAGCGAAACAAACGAAGCATATCGGAAAATAGGACAAAATTATTTGTTTTGCTCTCTCTGTTGGTCAAGCAACGCCTTTACCTTAATCGGCAGACCGAAGAGATTGATAAAGCCTGCGGAGTCTGCCTGATTGTAAGCGCCGCCGTCCTCACCGAAAGACGCCACATTTTCATCATACAGCGTGTAGGGTGAAGTGATACCTGCGTTCATGACATTGCCTTTGTAAAGTTTTACTTTTACATCGCCTGTAACGGTTTCCTGCGTTTTGTCAACGAATGCGGAAAGCGCCTCGCGAAGGGGTGTAAACCACTGGCCGTTATATACGATTTCGCCGAATTTCTGGGAAACCAATTTTTTGTAGTGCTGGGTTTCTTTGTCCAGCGTAATCATTTCCAAAAGTTCGTGGGCTTTGTAAAGGATTGTGCCGCCGGGGGTTTCATAAACGCCTCTCGACTTCATACCGACAAGGCGGTTTTCGACGATGTCGAGAAGTCCGATACCGTTTGCACCGCCGAGTTCGTTGAGTTTTTCCACGATGGAAAGCCCGTCCATTTCAACGCCGTCCAAAGCGGTGGGTACGCCCTTTTCAAAGTGAACGGTCACATAGGTAGGCTTGTCGGGGGCCTGCTCGGGCGCAACGCCCAATTCAAGGAAGCCCTCTTTTTGGTACTGCGGCTCGTTGGCGGGGTCTTCCAAATCCAAACCCTCGTGCGAGAGATGCCACACATTTTTATCTTTGGAATAGTTGGTTTCACGGTTAATTTTCAACGGAATATTGTGTGCCTCGGCGTACTCGATTTCCTCTTCACGGGATTTAATATCCCACTCACGCCACGGAGCAATGATTTCCATTTCGGGGGCGAATGCTTTTAATGTAAGTTCAAAACGCACCTGGTCGTTGCCCTTGCCTGTGCAACCGTGGCAAATCGCGTCTGCGCCCTCTTTTTTGGCGATTTCCGCAAGTCCTTTTGCAATACAGGGACGCGCGTGGGAAGTGCCCAAGAGATAGGTTTCATAATCTGCACCTGCTTTCAAGCAAGGCCAAATGTACTCCTCCACATATTCCTTTTTCAGGTCCAACACAT
>CAMGGF010000099.1 GCA_946055445.1 uncultured Ruminococcus sp.
TCTTATAAATATAATTCTCACACAAAGTCAATACCTAGGCAGGCGTTAAAAATGCGGAATTCTGCATACAAAGGCGTAGTACGATGCATCCGCCCTGCGCAAAATCCGCGTCATGCAGGTAAATCCCGCAAAGAATGAAACACATACCCCTCCTGTTTCGCCCAATCAATGATTCTGCCGAGCGCCGCGGCATTATCGGGTGAAACCGAGTGCAGTAAAATGACCGCGCCCGGATGCAAGCGGGCGGTCACGGTCTCAAAGGCATAGTCCGCCCCTTTTTGCGCGTTCAAATCCCAATCGGAATACGCAACCGACCAAAACACGCATTTATAGCCCAAAGAACCGACCAAATCCAACGCGCAGTCGGAGTATTCGCCCATCGGGAAACGGAAAAACGGCTCGCTGTACCCGAAATTCGTCCGCAAATAATCGTCCATACCCTTTATTTCTTCCGCCATACGCAAGCGCGTCAGCGTCGGAAAAGACGGATGTTTGACGGAGTGGTTCCCGACAATGTGCCCTTCCTGAATCATTCGCGCAATCAGTTCGGGATTGTCTTTTACCTGCGGCAAAGTACAAAAGAATGCCGCGGGCACTTGCTTTTCTTGCAAGGTATCTAAAATTTTGGCAGTGTATCCGTTTTCATAGCCGCAATCAAAGGTCAAATACAGCACCTTTTGCGTGGATTTTGTATCGAGGCAAACGGCGTTATAGCCGTTGTCCGCAAAATACTTTTGATTGTTGACGGAAGTGGCGTGCGGTTGCCCGTTTTTCGCCACGCCGTAACTGTACCCTTTCTTTTCCGTAGAAAGCCCACGGGTATTTTCGGGGTCTTCCACTTTAAATTCCTGTAACGGCAAAGCGGGTAAGCCCGTGTGGGTTTCGCCGTTTTGCAAAACGGGTTTGTCCGCTGTCACGGGCAACGGCGTCGCGGGCGCCGTGGTTTGGGGCACGGTGGTATTTTCCAACGGTGCAGGTGGCGGCACGGTTGTTTCCGTGTCATTTTCGCTTTGCGGCACGGATTGCGGGAAATCCCCCGCTCCTCTGCCGCAGGCGCAAAGCCCAAAAAGGATTGCCGCACAGAGTAAACAGCATATTACTTTTTTCATTTTATCCTCCATTACAAGACGCCCGCAGACGGTCTGCGGGCGTCTTTCTTGCTTATTTCATCATATACTGCATATTATCCACAAGCCCGCCGATGGTGTTTGCCGCTTTTTTCGCGACTTTTCGCGCCTTTCGTTTGGTTGAACTGCCGCGCATTGCCGCGCCGACCATCGCCATGGCGCCGCCGACCGCCAAACTTAAACCGACCGCTTTCGCGGCGGATTGCATTTGAGTTTGCATTGCTTTCCCCCCTAAATAGATTTGTATTTCTATTTTGTTCGGAAAACAAGGTGACATACAAAGCAAAGCCTAACCAATTTGGGAAAAATTTTTTTAAAGGTAGGGCGCTGCCTTACGGCTTGTCATCGTCTTTTGTATTTTCAAGTGTATTTTTTTCAATAATATACCGTGGGCGCGCTTTGGTTTCGGCATACATTTTGCCGATGTATTCGCCGATGACACCGAGGCAGAAAATTTGAATCCCGCCGAGCAGGAAAATCACGCACAAAAGGCTTGTCCAGCCCTGCACGGTGTAGCCGAACAGTTTGATAATCACCGTCACAACCACGGCAATCAAACTGACAAGCGACATCAAAAATCCCAAACTCGTAATGAGTTTTAAAGGCCGCACGGAAAGGCTGGTAATGCCGTTAAAGCCGAGCGACAGCATTTTGGAAAGCGGATAATGGCTTTCGCCCGCCATACGCTCTTTGCGGTCATAATACACCGACGAACTTTTAAAGCCGACCAACGGAACAAGACCGCGCAAGAACAAATTGACTTCGTGAAACTGTGAAAGCGCCTCCAAAGCCCTGCGGCTCATCAGGCGATAATCCGCGTGATTGTAAACCACTTCGGCACCGAGCAAATTCAAAATTTTGTAATACCACTTTGCCGTGGTGCGCTTAAACACGGTATCGGTATCGCGCGCGGCGCGCACGCCGTACACAATTTCAGCACCGTCTTTGTATTCTTTGAGCATTTTATCCATTGCGTCGACATCGTCCTGCCCGTCGCAGTCAATGGAAATGGTAATATCCGCATAGTTTTTTGCCGTCATCAGCCCCGCCAAAAGCGCGTTTTGATGCCCCTGATTGCGGCTGAGTTTCAGCCCCGCAAAACGCGGATTTTTCGCACGCAAATCCGAAATGACCGCCCAAGTATTGTCTTTACTGCCGTCATCGACAAACAGTATGCGGCTTTTTTCGGAAATTTCACCGTTTTGTATCAGTGCGGACAGTTTGTCCGCAAAAAGTGCATTGGTCACCGGCAAAACTTTTTCCTCGTTATAACAGGGAATGACGATATATAAAATCGGTGCGTCCATATTATGCCTCCGAATTTCAGATACTATAATAATACCGATTTGTGCGCACGCTGTCAAGCACAGCGCGGCTTTACTTTTCGCGTGCGACTTGTTATAATAAAAAAATAAAACTTAAAAACGGAAGTGGAAATTGTGTCATTAAACATTGTATTGGTCGAGCCCGAAATCCCGCAAAATACGGGAAACATTGCCCGCACCTGTGCCGCAACGGGCGCACGCTTACATTTGGTGGGCCCTATGGGCTTTAAAATTGACGATAAAAAATTAAAGCGCGCGGGCTTAGATTATTGGCAGTTATTGGATATCACCTATTATGACTCCTTGCAGGAATTTTTAGAGAAAACCCCGCAGGATAATAATTTCTTCTTTTTCACCACAAAAGGAAAACACATTCATTCCGATTTAGTCTACCCCGAAAACGCGTATTTATTTTTTGGAAAAGAGACCAAAGGGTTGCCGGAATGGCTGTTGCACGAAAATCCCGATTTCTGCGCGCGCCTGCCGATGCTTAACAACGCCCACGCGCGGAGTTTAAACCTTTCGAATACCGTCGCCGTGGCAGTTTTCGAGGTCTTGCGGCAATGGGGATACCCCGAACTGTTGTGCGAAGGGCATTTAAGGGAATTTGAGGATTGAGAGCGGATTTTAGGCGCACAACACTTTTCGTCTTTTCCTATTTTTACATAATGCTACGAAACACAAAATGCGCTGTGATTGACAACTTTTTTCGAATATGCTATTCTGTTTATAGACAATAGACAATCAAAGATGGTGAACGGATTCTTTGATTTTGCCCTGATTTTGAGGGAGTACAGAGAACTGTCTCCTGTTCCTTGGATTGCTTATTGAGGTGCTGTATGTTTCATATAATAAATTCTATTCCCTTGTGGATTCGCATAAGTGTGCTGATTGTTTGTGAAATTTTAATGATTTTTGAATATGCAAAAGGCAAATTGGAGAATAGCAAATCAGGAAAATCTCTAATAATGTTACTGATTGTATTTGATCCTATATTTATAGGTGTTATGCTATTTGGACGATGCGAAGAACTTGGTTTGATTTCGACTCCTTCTTTAAATTTATCAATGGTATTCATAGCAACTTTTGTTTTAGGAATATGGGGGATTGCTATTGCGAATGTGATTAAGGGCAATTTACCCAATCCGCAAAAGCGTATGATAATCGGTGCGTTTATCGTTTTTTTGTTCGCTGTCATTTATGGTGTTGTTATTACAATACTTGAAAAGTAAGAAAATCAAGAGACGGTTCTCTGTGTTGAATGAAAAGTAATCTGCTACACCCGAACGAGGAACCGTCCCTTGTGCGAAATCCGCGCGCCTCAGAAAGGACACATATGAAACCGAAAAGCATAAAAGACATTATCTTGTGTGATTTAGTGATTGCAATTCTGTTTATTGCTTTTGCAATTTCTATCGGGTTTCAGTACACAAAAGCCGCCCAACTTTTCACCGTACTCGTATATATGCCGTTGCTCTTTTTATATCCGTTTGTCCTTTGTCCGTGGCTTGGTATCCGTTTGCGCAACGCGGAAAAAGCGTCAGCAACAAAGGGCGTTATCGTTGTATTCTTTCTTGCATTTTTGCTGTTCTGCATTCCGCTTATACCGCTTTATACACAATATAGATTCTTGCAGATCGGTTATGTAACTTTATTGCCGGCAATCATCAGCGCGGCATCCTTTTGTGTTGCCGTATGCACACATAAAGGAAAATATAGTTTGTTTGAATTGAAGAATTTTTTTATATATGCGTTTATAACAACACTGTTGCTCGCACCAAACCACATCTATGCAAATTTTGATGATGAAAATCTGCATGTTCTGTTTTGGATATTGCTTTATTATCCAATTTTGCTTTTGTCAGCATTGGTGATTTGTCCGATTTTGGGACGGTGTATACACAACCAACATACCATGCTTTCCTCGAAAAGAAAAATGATTTTGACGGCGTCAGTGTTTCTTACATTGCTTCTCGTGTTTTCCGTTGCCGTACAGCCGTCTGTCTTTTCACGATTGTTGTGGGAGGACTACCGAACCAATTTTTATTTGTGCGCGCTTGCACCTGCAACAATCGGCGCAGTGGGATTTGGCTTAACATTGTCTCTCCCTTAAAAAACACGAATTTGATTGCGGTTTATTTGCATAATAAAAATGAGCCGATTGCGAATGAGTAACACAGGTGACGGTTCTCTGTGTTGAATGAAAAGTAATCTGCTACACCCGCACGAGGAACCGTTCTCTGTGCGAAATGCTATGGGATAATGGAGGTGTATGATGAATAAAACTATGGTTTTGTCTATGATAGATGGAATAATTCAGGGTATATTACTTGAACTACTATTAAATTATACGACATCAACAATATGGTCTTATTCTATTATTGGTATTACTGGGTTGCTTGCGTTTATTGCCTTATCGGCAGTCAGTACTGTCTTTTTACTGATAAGAGTATCAAATAAATTATGGAAAAATTATATGCTGAGTAGTTTGTTTTTTATTGTGATGGTTGTAATGCTTTTTGTAAATAAAATTACATTAAAAATAAGACTGTTTCCTATACCACAAAGAGAAATGAATGATGCCGAAGGGATAGTAATTATCATCGCCGTAACATTATTTTTATCGTTTTTAATTGTTGAAAGAGTTTTTGGACTTATTTGGAAACATATTAAAAACAGTCAATCAGGCAGCAATCATGGGACGGTTCTCTGATTGACGAAAATCAGTTATTGTGCTAAGAAAAGACACAGAACCGTCCCCTATCTTTCCAAATTATTTTATGAGTACAATGCACCGTTTATTTGAGAGGGAATTTCTATGAAAATGGGAAAAGCGTATCGTATATTCACGATTGTTTTTTGTGGTGGATATCTTCTATATACTTTATTTTTAATGCTTAGCAGAGCGCTTTCCATATTCAGCAACACGGCAGAAACGATTTATATGTCTTTGGTAGCTCCCTTAACAACTGACGAAGCGATTGCGCGGTATCTGCTGAGCGGTGTTACGCTTTTCCCTGTTGCTGTTTCTGTGATATATTTCCTGTGTATCGGGGAACTTCGTGAAGCTATATCAAAAGCGGAACTGCTATTGT
>CAMGGF010000100.1 GCA_946055445.1 uncultured Ruminococcus sp.
TGTTGCGTGTATTCTGTTTTCCTTTTAAAGCGGTTTTTACGCGACGGTTTCTTCGCGCAAAGCCTTCAATTCCAGTTCAACCGCTTCGTCAATGGTGGGCTGGGTTTTCTTTTGTTTGCGCAGGGAAAGCCCGACAACCAAATCCACAACCAAATCGAGCAAAAACAGCCCGATACCGACCAAATAAAACGGTGAAACGCTGCCCGAGAACAGCCCCAAGGAAAGGTCGGCACACTGCGCGGTGAACTGCGACAAAAACAGCGCCGAAAGCCCCCACGAAACAAGGCTTATCCCGTTTAAAATCACATTGAACAGCCAATTCAAATTGATGGCACCGATAAGCACCACAAAGAAATTAAGCACGCCTGCGACCACGGCAACCAGCGCCATCAGCACCGCCAAAAGCATTGCCGTAACCGCACCGCCCAAAACCTCGCCGCCCATCAACGAGAATACAGAGCCGAGGTCGAATTTTAACAAATAATTGAGCACAAAGGTCAAAAAGGAAATGGATTCCGTGCCCTCACGGAACGGGAACGCAAAGGTCGCATGCAACAGCGGCACAACCAGCGCCACAAGCGGCAACAGGGTGCACACCAAGCGCACAATGCGCAAAGGAGAGCCGACCGTTGCACTTTTGAAGTTCCCGGTGCGGTAATGAAGCCTTGCAAAAGAACGCTCCGCAATATCCGCGTCTTCTTCGAGTCTTGCCTCCCAGTTGTAATTCGGGATATTCGCGCCACAGTGTTTGCACTCCGCGCGCAAATCATACCAATGCAGTTTTTCGCCGCAATTCGGACATTTTGCCGCCATAAAACCAATCCTTTCCGTTTTCAGAAACTGTGCCGGGATTTACAGATAAACCATTGTAACATACTTTTACATTTTTTTCAAGCGAATTACATTCCAAGAAAGCGGACGCAATTTTGCCGTGACGGTTCTGCCGTCTTTTTCGGGGAGAACCGCCGCATTTGCGGGCTTCACGGGTGCAGAAACAATGGAGTTTTCGTCTTTTAAGCCGAAGCCCGCCATTTCGATATGCGCAAACGGTACAAAATCTTCCATATCGGGCAAATCGAGCGTCAGCGCGTAATCTTCTTCAAAATCACGGTTGACCGCGAACACCGTCAGTTCCGTTTCGTCCTCGGAAAGAATGGCAACGCCGTCCAAATCGGGCACGTCGGTAAATTCTTTTGTATCGTGCTTTGCACAGCGGATTTGCGACAGAAGCGCCGTGCCGCGACCGTAATTCGACATATGCATAAACGGGTAGAAAATCGTCTGTTCAAACACGCCGCCGCCCGTTTCGGTCATAATCGGCGCAATTACATTCACAAGTTGCGCAAGGCACGCCACTTTTACACGGTCGGCATGGCGCAACAGGGTAATCAGCATTAAGCCGACCAACAGCGCGTCCTCAAAGTTATAAATATCCTCTAACTGATGGGGGGCTTGGCACCAGCGTTCGATTTTTTCGTCCGCTTCAAAAGAGTGATACCAAACATTCCACTCATCAAAAGACAGGTTGACCTCGTGCTTCGAGTGCTTTTTGCCTTTGATGTAGTCGCAGACCGACACAACCGTTTTAATAAAGTCGTCCATTTCCATAGATTTGGCAAGGAAACTCGCTGTATCATCGGTTTTGTTGTCATAATACTGATGCAAAGAAACATAGTTCACTTTGTCATACGCCAAATCGAGCGTTTGTGCTTCCCAATCGCCGAAAGTTTTGGTGTGGCTGTTGGAACTGCCGCAAAGCACCAATTCAATCGACGGGTCAACCCAACGCATCACCTTTGCCGCCTCTGCCGCGGCTCTGCCGTATTCGTAAGCGGTTTTGTGCCCGATTTGCCAGTCGCCGTCCATTTCGTTGCCGAGGCACCACAGTTTGATGTTGTGCGGATTTTCAACGCCGTGTTTGCGGCGCAAATCACTGTAATACGAGCCGCCCGGGTGGTTGCAGTATTCCACGAGCGCGCGCGCTTCTTCTGCACCGCGCAGTCCCAAGTTGACCGCCATCATACATTCGGTGTTCGCCTTTTTGCACCAGTGCATAAATTCGTTGGTGCCGAAGGTGTTGGGCTCTGTCACGCCCCACGCAAGTTCCAAGCGTTTCGGGCGTTCTTCGACAGGCCCTACGCCGTCTTCCCAACGGTAACCGGAAACAAAGTTGCCGCCCGGATAGCGCACAATCGGCACATTCAGTTTGCGTACTTCGTCAATAACATCCTGCCGCAAACCGTCCGCATCTGCGGTGGGGTGACCGGGCTCAAAAATGCCGCCGTAAACCGCGCGCCCGAGGTGCTCGATAAACGAGCCGTAGATGCGCTTGTCCACCGTACCGATTTGAAAACTTTTGGAAAGAGGTAATGCTGCTTTTTTCATTATGTATCACACTCCAAGGTGTTTATGGATTTCTGTGTTTTTCTGCAGGGCTATCCCACACGCAAAAATTTTTATTTGTCATCCTGAGCGAAGCGAAGGATCTCAAAAGAAAAATGTATCGAAAACGAGATTCTTCGCCTAACGGCTCAGAATGACAACGCGTAGGGAACGGTCTTGACCGTTCCGTAAAATCACAGCAAATTATACGGGCGATTCGTGAATCGCCCCTACAACCCGTAGGGACAGGTGCCCTCACCTGTCCGCGGGCGGATGAGGCATCCGCCCCTACGATTGGTTGAATAAATTAAAATTTAGTTGCCTTGCCAAGCAAACTTATGATTCGGTTGCCGCTTCGACTGCTGCTTTTTCGAAGATAAACTGTTTTACTGCCGTGCGGTTTTTGTCCATGTCCGGGAGCAGGACATCTTGCCCGCGCCGCTTCGCGCTTTTGTAGGCGTCCGAAAGCGGAATTTGCTGTTGCACGATGTCATATTTTAAATAAGACAGCGCGTGCAATCCCAAGTCCAGCATTTCGTCTTCGGTCAGGTCGGTTTTGACCATCGGCATTACCTTTTCTACCATATCGAGGAGTTTTACCGGTGACTGCCCGACCGCTTCTTTCACAATTGCGGTGATGACTTTTCTTTGCCGTGCGGTGCGCATAAAATCGCTGTCGAGATAGCGGATACGGCTGTACCAAAGCGCCTGCGCGCCCGTAAAATGCTGCATACCGCCCGAAAGTTCCTCGGGGAATGCATACACATCTGTAATATCCATATGGTCTTTGCTGTTGATGTACTTTGCCTCTTTGTCGGTAATTTCGACATCCACGCCGCCGAGTTCATCAATAATCGAAATGAACATATCGAAACTGACAAACATATAGTTGTCAATTTTGATTTTGAAATTGTATTCGAGCGTGTCTACAAGCAACTGCGTGCCGCCGTGACTTTGCGCAGCGTTGAGTTTGTCCTCGCGGTAGCCGGGGATTTCCAAATACATATCCCGCAAAAATGAGGTCAGTTTGATTTGGCGGTTGCGCGTGTCAATCGTGACGAGCATCATCGTGTCCGAGCGCGTTTTTTCCGCGTCCTCGTCTTCGCGTGCATCCACGCCGATCAGCAAAATGTTTTGAATGTAGTCTGCGGACGCCAACTCGCTGTCGGCGATATATTGATTAGACGACAGCGGCTTGTAATCCACTGCCGCAAGAATTTTTTGCACGCGCGTATAGCCGTATGCACCCGCCACACCGACAAACAGCAGTACAAGCACCAAGAAAACGCAAAAGATTTTACGCCCCAAGTGTTTTTTCTTTTTGCGTGGGCGGTCCGTGTCCGCCCCGGAATAAATTTCGTCGCCGTTTCTGGCGCGTGTGCGCACAGGGGCATTTTCGTTATAGCGGTACGGCTTTTTCTCGGGCGCGGTATTCACCGCCGCGCGGTAGCGCGCGTCCTGCGGTGTGTCCGCAATGGGGGACGCATCGAAAAAGCCCGCGTAGGGGTCCTCGTCCGTGTCCGCCTCGTCTGCGCCGGCTTCTCTGCCGCTGTAAATGTCCTCAAACACATCGTTTTCGTCCGCACCGTTTGCCGAACTGTCACTGAAAATATCTTCAAATCCGTCTGCACCCGACGAACTGAAAATATCCTCAAAATCATCATCGGAAACGGATTGTTTCTGCTTTGGATTGCCCATTTTGTCACCTCCGGCAAAAATCTTCGTATTCGTTCACCCTATTTTACACGAGAACATAAATTTTTACAATGTTTTTTTCGCGGTTTTTCCGTCTTTTTTCAAAATTACAGTAGAAATTCCCGCGCAGGTATGCTATAATCTTTAATCGTATAATTAGAATGTATAATTATGCCTGAAAAACAAGGTAAATTTTTGCAGAAAAGGAATGTAAAAAATATGGCATACAGAACGCACACCTGCGGCGAGTTGACGCTTGAAAACTTAAACGAAACCGTTTCGCTTGCCGGCTGGGTAGATACCATTCGCGACCACGGCGGCGTGGCGTTTGTCGATTTGCGCGACCAATACGGTGTCACACAAATTGTTTTGCACGATGACGAAATGCTTCAAAACTTGCATAAGGAGAGCGTGGTTTGTGTCACAGGTACGGTTGTGAAACGCGACGCGGAAACCGTCAACCCGAAAATTCCGACCGGCGAACTCGAAGTGCGCGTGACGGATGTTACGGTTTTGGGCGCGTGCGAGAGCGCACTGCCGTTTGATGTGAGCGAGTCCACCGAAACGCGTGAGGACGTGCGCCTGACCTATCGTTTCCTCGATTTGCGCAATCAAAAAGTGCATAACAATATTTTGTTCCGTTCCGAGGTTGTGCGTTTTCTGCGCGCCAAAATGGAGTCTTTGGGTTTTCCCGAGATTAACACCCCGATTTTGACCTGCTCTTCGCCCGAGGGTGCGCGCGACTATATCATTCCGTCCAGAAAGCACGAGGGCAAATTCTACGCATTGCCGCAGGCGCCCCAACAGTTCAAACAGTTGTTGATGGTGTCGGGCTTCGACAAATATTTCCAAATTGCGCCGTGCTTCCGCGATGAGGACGCGCGCGCAGACCGTTCCCCCGGCGAATTTTATCAGTTGGACTTTGAAATGGCGTTTGCAACGCAGGAAGATGTGTTCGCGGTTGCCGAAGAAGTGCTGTATGATACTTTCGCGAAATTCGGCAGCGGGAAACCCGTATCCCCCGCACCGTTCCGCCGCATTCCGTTTGAAGAGGCAATGTTAAAATACGGTACGGACAAACCCGATTTGCGCAATCCTTTGGAAATCACCGATTTGACCGACTTTTTCCGCGATGTCGAATTTAAACCGTTCCAGGGCCGTCCCGTGCGCGGTATCGTTGCGCCCGGTTGCGGCAAAACGAGCAAATCGTTCTTTGAAAAAATGCTTGAATATGCCATGTCCATCGGGATGAAAGGTCTTGGCTACTTAACCGTGCTTGAAGACGGCGCGTTCAAAGGTCCGATTGCAAAATTCCTTTCGGACGAAAAGAAAGCGACTTTGACAAACGATTTGTCTTTGAAAACCGACGATACGCTGTTCTTTATCTGTGATGCGCCGAAAGTTGTAAACCTCTTGGCGGGGCAAATCCGCACCGCGCTCGGCGAGC
>CAMGGF010000101.1 GCA_946055445.1 uncultured Ruminococcus sp.
TATCGAAATTCACGGGCGGCCGGGTCGACCGCCCCTACAAACGGGCGCGCAATGCGCGCCCCTACGGTTGGATGGACAAACCCCAATTTGCAAAAATGTATGACCGTTCTCGAACATACTCGAATATACGGATTGTATATTTACAAAAAAACAGCCCCTTGCGGGGCTGCATGCTGCAAAATGCAAATCGTATTGAATTATAAATGCAAAATCAGCGTGGCGACTTTGAAATAAATCAGCAATGTCACCGCGTCCACGATTGTGGAAATAAAGGGGCTGGACATAACGGCGGGGTCAAAGCCGATTTTTTTGGCAAACACCGGCAAAACCGAGCCGACGATTTTGGCAAATACCACCGCCATCACCATTGTGAAACTGACGGCAAGCGCAACATATGCACCGACATCGTCAAAAAGCATCAGTTTGGCAAAATTGACAATCCCGAGCGTGATGCCGCAAACCAATGCAATACGAAATTCTTTGAAAATGACTTTGAAGGTATCGCGAAATTCAATGTCGCCCAAGGAAAGACCGCGAATGATGGTTGCCGAGGATTGCGCGCCGCAGTTGCCGCAAGTCCCCGTCAACATCGGGATAAACGCCGTCAGTGCCACGCAGGCGGTCAGCGCCCCTTCAAAATGCCCTATGATTTTTTCGGTAAATGTTGCGGAAACCATCAACAATAAAAGCCACGGAATACGCTTTTTGTAGGTTTCAAACACGCTCATTTTCAAATACGGCTTGTCCGTAGGCGTAATAGCCGCCATTTTTTCGATGTCTTCGGTGTTTTCGTCCTGCAAGACATCCATCGCGTCGTCAATCGTGATTATACCGACCAAGCGGTTTTCCTGGTCGACCACCGGCAATGCCAAAAGGTCATACTTTTGGAATTTGTCCGCAACAACCTCTTTGTCCTCCAAGGTATTGACCGAAATGATGTTTGTATCCATAATCTCAAAGATTTTTTTGCTTTTTTCGGAAAGCAGCAAATCCTTGACGGTCACAATCCCGAGCAGTTTGCGGTTTTCATCGGTGACATAGCAAATGTAAATGGTTTCTTTGTCTACACCCGTGCGGCGAATACGCGTAAACGCATCGTCTACGGTCATATACTTTTTCAAGTCGACATATTCAATCGTCATCAAACTGCCGGCAGAGTCCTCGGGATACTGCAAAATTTCGTTGATACTTTTGCGCACCTCGGGGTCGGTATGCTGTAAAATACGCTTGACAACGGTGGCGGGCATTTCCTCGATCATATCAACCGCGTCATCGACATACAGTTCGTCAAGCACCTCGCGCAACTCATTATCGCTGAACGCGAGAATCAACAATTCCTGTGCGTCGGACTCCATATTGACGAATACTTCTGCGGCAAGTTCTTTCGGCAAAATCCGATAGACAAGCGGCAATTTTTCAGGTGGCAAATCCTCAAAAATCGCGGCAATATCCGCCTCGTTCATCTCGGAAAGCATCGCTTTTAATTCCGGATATTTTTTCTCTTCCAACAATGCAAGTACTTGTTCGTACACCTTGTTTCCCTCCCAAATTCAGTTTGCCCGGTAAGGCATAAAAATAGGAAACAAAGCGCAAAACCGATTTTCAGAAAACAACGGCACAAAAAGCCGCGGTTTTCAAACTCCTAGGTCGCGGAGGGTTCGGGTCTGCACTTATTGCGCTTCCTGTGTCCATCATTTTCACCTCACAAATTGAAATTTTAAAATACAACAAAAAAACGCATACCGCTGAACGAAAAGACGGTATGCGCGAGCGTATACTATAACTTTCGTTCAAGCTTTAGCTTCAAAGGGCAATGAAACTGCGTTAGAGCACACCTTCGTGTTCGATATGCCCTGTTGACCTGCTGACGGTGTCTCCACCGTTTCGCGGCAGCAGCCCGTATCCCTGTGGGAGCCTTACCTACCGATATGTTTTTTGCATTTGCTATTATGAACCGAAGTTCGCCGCTTGTCAAGAGAAAGCGACGAATTTTCCCAAAAAATTTCGCGGTAAAAAACGCAACGGTATTTTTACCGTTTGACAAATGCGCGGTAAAACGCGTCAACAACTTCACACATATTTTCGTCAAGATAAGACATTGCCGTTTCCGCTATATCTTTTTCCATACCGTAAAACGCCTCTGCCATAGAACCCGCAATTGCGGCAAGGGTGTCACTGTCGCCGCCGATAGAAATGGCATTGCGAACGGTGTCCTCAAAGTCTATCGATTCATAAAAGCACCGAAACGCCTGCGGAACGGTTGTTTTGTTCACGATTTCATATTGATAAAACGGACGGATTTCGTCCAATGTAAAATCCACGGAATAATAGGTTTCCATATATGCTTTTAACTGTTCTTTATCGGCGCCGTTTTTGGCAAGGAATATCACACCCGCAACCGACTGCGCGCCCGCAATGCCGTCGGGATGATTGTGGGTAACCTCGGCACTCGCTTTCGCCACACTTTCTGCCTGTTCTAGCGTTTTTGCATACCATCCCACAGGTGACACACGCATTGCAGAGCCGTTTCCGCAACTGTTATACGGATTTCTCGCGTGATTTTCCAGCCAGCACAAATAACGCCCTCCGTAGCCGACATCGGGGTAAAGGTCGCCGTATTTGTGCATGGTATCTATCAAGATTTCCTTAAATTCGTTTTCGTCATACGGCTTGCATGCAAGCAACGCCTCGGCGACGGCAACAGTCAGCACCGTATCATCCGTAAATTCGCATTGCGGCTTGAACAGTTCAAATGATTTGCTTTTCATATTATTAAATTCATAAACAGAACCGACAATATCTCCTGTAATTGCACCTTTCATTTATGTTTCCTCACTTTTCTGTAAATACATTTCGCCGACAAGTTTTAAAAATACAGTGGGAATTTTATAATATGTTCGTTTCAGCGCATCCACAACGGCTTTTTCGGTTTTTTCGCCATGCAATACGCAGAAAAATTCCGCCTTTGAAACCGTATAACTGACAAAATAGGTGCCGTGCAGTTTCCCGTTTTTGATTTCCGCTTCACAGCAAAACTGCAAGGGTGCGTCAGCATTTCCCGTTTCGCGAAATGCCACCGGGCCGTTTTTTACGCCTGCCTCGACGATATATTTCGTCCCATCCCTGCCTGTAAAACACTCGCCTTTCAAACTGTTTTCTTTCATTTTTTTGCTCCTTTACAAAACATTTCATAAAGAGGCAAAAGAAAACTCCCATCGTTATGATGGGAGATAAATTGCAAAAAACCCATCATACAAGCATTAGCACCTTACTGCATTGAGCAGGTTGCTGTGCGGTCACAGGGCTTGTCCCTCACGCACTCTTTATGGTGGTTTTATTTTACTACTTTCCCATCGAAATGTCAATTCGGTTTTTGCTTTCTGCTTTGAAAATCCGCGGCAATATCTGCCGACCAACTTTTTTCAATTCGCCTGTTTGCACGAACATTGCTTACCGCTCGCGCCACCGATTCATATACGATTTGCGTACCCAAACCGTCGGCATTGTAGTTTACCGCCCGTTCCTCGTCAATACCGTACCGTGTGGCTGTTTGTATCGCGTCGATATTGGCGCCGATAAACAGAAACTCCCAACCATATTTTTCTTTCTGCCGCTGAATCATCGCCTTAACTTTATCGGCAGAATATATATGACTTGCATTTTCCATTCCGTCTGTTGTAATTACAAACATCGTATGGGCAGGCACATCTTCAAAGCGGACATATTTATGCACATTTCCGATATGGTGTATTGCGCCGCCCAAAGCATCAAGCAGTGCTGTGCAACCTCTTACCGTGTATTCATTTTCTGTCATGGGCTGTATTTCGGAAAGCCTTGCCCTGTCATGCAAAACTTCGGAAGTGTTGTCAAACAGCACTGTGGAGACCAAACATTCGCCGTCCTGCTTACGCTGTTTTTCAATCATGGCGTTAAATCCGCCTACGGTGTCACTTTCCAATCCGGCCATTGATCCGCTTCTATCCAAGATGAACACCAATTCTGTCAAGTCATTTTTCATAATGCATACCTCCAAAAAAATAATGTGACTGTTTGGTCTTTTGACCTTACAATCACATTATATCGGGTTATTCTGCAAAAAGGTCGCTTATTGGGCGACATTTACACGCCTAAAAGCGGTTGATCGAATTTAAAGAGCACCTCGTTTACTTCAAAAACATCCTTATAGTTTCCTGTTTTTACGAAATACTCAATGATGACATCAAATTTGTTTGCATGGGACAAGCACATACCCACGGTGCTGAGCAGATGATTTGTTTCTTCCAAATTCAACCGTAGTCCGATTGCAAATGAAACAGCCGTCAACTTACTCGGGCGGTAATCTTTATTGCATTTGATTTTGGAAAAGGTTTTTTTGTCCACATTGGATTTTTTGTAACACTCCACATCGGTTATGCCTTTACGGTCAATGTATGCAAACAGCGTTTCTGCGAAACCTTTGTCCATATTTTGAAACAAATCATCAAAATTCGGTGCATCGGTTCGCATCGGAAGTCTTTCTGATTGACAAAAATCCGTATTCTCCGGCTCAATACGCCGCGTTACTCGAACAGACGATTGTTTTGCGCCTGAAATCGAAAAAGTGCCGCAATCATCACTGTGCACAGCCGCATAATTATCATCGATATATGTAGTTATATCGAAAAACAGTTTGCGGCTGATGTCATAGGACGCTTTATCAAAAACCAGCAAATACACCGTCATTTCGTTTTGCATTAAAAACGCACTGATCACGGCGGTTGCGATTTGTAGCACTTTATCCTTTGGATAGCCGTATGTACCGCTGGAAATCAGTGGCATTGCAATGCTTTCAAATCCTTCTTCCGCCGCAATTTTCAGACAAGACTGATAGCAAGAAATCAAGAGCGACTTCGCATTTTTCTCCGCATACCAATCCGGTCCCGCAGTGTGAATAATATATTTACAGGGAAGATTAAACGCAGGCGTTAAAACCGCCGTTCCCACAGGACAACCACCGATTTTCCGACAATACTCGTCCAACGCACGCCCTGCCGCTTCGTGCACGGCAAGGTCAGTCCCACCGCCTGCCTCTAAATAGCAATTGGTAGGATTGACAATCGCGTCACACTCCATTTTTGTAATATCCTGACGAATAATCTTTAAGGGCATACTTTATCCTTTCACAATCAACCTTTCAGCCCGCGCTCCTGACGGTCCATATCTTCGACCACGATGTCGAAAATCTCGCCCAAGGTCGAGCAATACTCCAACACTTTCCACGGCTCGTTGGTATGGTAATGGATTTTGATTAAATCCTCATCCCCCACCGCCAAAAGGCAGTCGCCTTTAAAATGGTCGGTGAAATAATCGTGGATTGCGTCCTCGTCCAAATCCTCGCCCTCAATTAACAGTTGTGTGTCGTAACGGTATTCTAACATAATGGGAATTTCCTTTCTGTTTTGGTTTGTAAAAGTAGGATAACACAAATACAGGAAAAATACAATCCAAAGTCCAAAATCGTTTATCTCTTT
>CAMGGF010000102.1 GCA_946055445.1 uncultured Ruminococcus sp.
CGGTCAAAAGCACCGAGAACAGATAGCTTGTAAAGCGCATTTCCGCGCCGAACATCACCGTTTCGGTCGCCACGGTTTGCATGACGAACCAATGCAACACAAAGCCGAGCAAAATACCCAAAACCGTACCGAACAGCGTTAAAATCACATTTTCGCGGTAGACATACGCCGCAAGTTCCCCGGGGTAGAATCCCAAAACCTTTAAGGTGGCGAGTTCACGGCGGCGTTCGGTAATGTTGATGTTGTTGAGATTGTAAAGCACGATAAACGCCAACAATCCTGCGGCGACAATCATCACCGCGATAATTACATTCAAATTGCCGAGCATACTGTTGACTTGCGCCTGCGCTGTTGCGTTCATTGCAACCGAGGTCACGCCGTTAATGGACAGCAAATCCTCCGCCACGGCGTTTGCGTCGGCACTTTGGTCGACTTTAATCAGCGCGGCATTGAGCGATGCGGTTTCGCCGTACAACGCCTTATATACATTCGGCGTCATATAGATGTAACTGTTCAGGTAGTTTTCCACAACCCCCGCCACGCGCACATCCCCGACCGGCTCGGCGGTTTCGTCCTCTTTTATGGTAATCATATCGCCTGCGGCTACACCCAAGGTTTTTGCGAACTTTTCGGTAATCAAAATGCCGTCATCCGAAAGTGCAATGTCGTCATGGGGGAATTTCGCATCACGCAAAGCCACATATTCCCCGAGTTTTACCGTATCCTGCGGCACAATCAAATATGCCGAAGTGTCTCCCTTTTCGGTTTCGGCGTAAGTCACAATGCTTTTCGTTTGCAAATACTCCGTCACGCCCTCGACAGACGCAACCTTAGACAGCAGTTGACGGCGTTCCGCGCGGGAGAGGGAAGTGTCCGCCCCGACGGTACCCTGGTAACTGAATATGCGGTTAAACTGTTTTTCGGGCACCATTTCCACAGAGTCCCGAATGCCGAAACCCGAAAGCAACAGCGCCATACAGCCCGCCACGCCGAGAATGGTCATAAACAGCCGTTTTTTGTAACGGAACAAATTGCGGCACGCCGCTTTTTGCGCAAAATTCAAGCGCAGCCAAATAAAGTCGATGTCCTCAATAAAGGTGCGTTTGCCGATTTTCGGCGCTTCGGGGCGCATTAAGGCGGCAGGATTGGACGACAGCGCGCGTGCACTTGCCGCCACGGCACCGCCGACCGTAGAAAGCACCGCAAGCACCGTAGCCAACACCGCGTTGAGTATATGCGGCTGTACCACGGTTTGCGTCAAATGCATATACACGGTACGATATGTACGGATAATCACCAGCGGCAATACGGTTTCGCCGAGCACAACGCCGACAATACTGCCCAACAGTGTAGACAAAAGCGCATACCAAACAAATTTCGCCGTAATCGCAGATTTTTTGTAACCGAGCGCTTTTAATGTACCGATTTGGGTGCGTTCTTCTTCCACCATTCTCGTCATGGTTGTTAAGGAAACAAGCGCCGCAACCAAGAAGAAGATAATCGGGAATACTGTGCCGATGGCGGCGATGCTTTGGGCATCGTTTTTGAAAGTTGCGTAACTTTGAATGGAAGTGCGGTCTAAAATATGCCATTTCGGCAACTGCGCATTGTTGATTTCGTCTTCGGATTTGTCCAACTTTTCCTGCGCGGCATTGATTTCCGCTTCGGTATCCTCCGATGCGAGTTCGTAGTCCTCTTTGGCGCGTTGCAACGCGATTTCACCGTCTTGGACTTCCTTTTCCGCATCTTGGAGTTTTGCCTCGCCCTCCGCGATTTTGACGCGCGCCGCAGCGGCCGCTTCGGGATAGTTTTCAATAAATTCCTCTGCCGTTGTGACGCGCTCGTTAACATCATTGATGCTCTGTTCTACAATCGGCAGTTGGTTTTTATAATACTCTACCGTTGCTGTCGCACGGATAATCTCCATACTGCGCTCGTAGTATTCCTCATTGGAAATATACGGCGCGTCCTCTTGCAGTTCTTTTTCCATTTGGGCAATTTTTGCCTCATCTGCGGCAATTTGGTCCTCAATGGCTTTCTTTTGGCGTTCCAAATCGTTGAGCGTCGCGCGCGCCTCGGCAATTTGCGCCTTGCCGCTTTCTACACTTTGGTCGCCCGAGTCAAACAACGCGCGCAATTCTTCAATCTGCTGGCGTTGCTGTTCAATTTTCAACTTTGCATTTTCCAGTTCCGCCTCTTTGGTCATCAGCGTTTGATAGGCGTCGCCCAAATCGCTGATTGCCTTGTCTTTTTTCTTTTGGAACTCATATTTTGCCTCGTTCAGTTTTTTGCCGGCATCGGCGCGAAACTCCGCGAGGCGCGCTTCACAGCGTGCATTTTCCACCGTGCCGATATTGGTTTTCACAGCGGAAAGCACTTTGTCATACTCTTTGGAAAAGCAGTTCATATCCGCCGCACCAATCATCGTGACCAGCACTTCGGAATACACTTCGGCGGTAAAGGCTTCTTTCGGAATGACCAAAAGCCCGTCGGCAGTACCGTCACCGATGGCGGCGGTGCCGCGCTCGTCATTCAAATAATAGGAGGTTTCGCCCACGCCGACAATGGTAAATTCACTGTCCGCAAGGGTGTCGGAAACCTTTGCATCTGTGCCGGTTTTCAGGCGAACGGTGTCGCCGATTTGATACCCCGACGCCGCTAAAAACTCGCGGTCGGCAATACACTCGTTGTATTTTTCGGGGAACCGCCCCTCTTTGACTTTTACCAGGCTGATTTGGTTGGTCAGCGAGGTGATTTTTGCCACCACGGTGTTGTTTTCCGTTTCGCACAAAAAGTCGCCCGTGTAAATCCCTTCTGCCGAAGCAACGCCGTCTAAACTCAACAGCGTAGCCACATCGTTGTCGGTCATACCGAGCGTGCCGATAATGCGAATGTCCGCCAAATTGTCGCTGTCAAAAGTTGCATCAGCCGAGGCAAGCATTGCAGGGCTTGCCGAGCGAATACCGGCAAAGAATGCAACGCCGAGCACCGAAATCAGCAAAATCGACAGAAATCGGCTGAAACTGTGTTTGACTTCTCTGCGGAAGTCCTTGCGTAATCCTTTCGTCATAACCGATTTCCTTTACCACTCAATATATTCCACGGGGGTGGGACGCTTGTTCATTAAAATTTGGTCGATTTTCCCGTTTTTCACTTTAATCACCTTGTCCGCCATCGGCGCAATGGCAAGGTTGTGGGTGATCACCACAATCGTCACGCCTTTTTCGCGGCAGGTGTCCTGCAACAGTTTTAAAATGGATTTGCCGGTAATATAGTCGAGCGCGCCGGTCGGCTCGTCGCACAAAAGCAGTTTCGGGTTTTTGGCAAGTGCGCGCGCAATGGAAACACGCTGTTGCTCGCCGCCCGAAAGTTGCGCGGGGAAGTTGTCCATACGGTTGGAAAGCCCGACTTCCTGCAAAACCTCTTTCGCATTTAGGGGATTTTTGCAAATTTGCAGTGCCAATTCCACATTTTCGAGCGCCGTAAGGTTGCCCACCAAATTATAAAACTGAAACACAAAACCGACATCATCGCGGCGATATGCCGTGAGGGCTTTTTCATCGAATTTGGTAATATCTTCATTGTCCACAAAAATTTCGCCGGAAGAAGCCGTGTCCATACCACCCAAAATATTGAGAATGGTGGTTTTGCCCGCGCCCGAAGGGCCGACCACAACCACAAATTCGCCTTTTTCAATGCCGAAACCGACTTCATCGAGCGCTTTAATTTCGACCTCGCCCATTTTATAGGTTTTGGTTACATTTTTCACTTCAATAAAAGACATATCGTGCCTCCTGCGTGCAGAGTTAAAATCATTGTAACATACTTTTTATGAAAATTCCATACCAAAACCGCACACTTACAAATTTTTACATTCCACATAAAAAAAGCCCCGCCAAATCAGCAGTTTGACGGGGTTTTACGATGAAATCGGTCAACAGTATATCGGCTGTATTTGCCGCCCGAGCAGTGCTTGTTCCAGCGCATCGGGGATTTTCGTGAAATCCGCCACAACGGAATTCGGCTTGTTCTCGGCATCATCCTGCCGCATCGGCACAAAATAAATGTGTTTGGCATTTTGCAGCATTCCTATGTTTTTTGCCGCCGTACCGAGGGCATCATTGGTGGAAACCGCAAGCAAAACGGGACGCGCATTGCGCAAATGCGCCTTACAGGCAAGCGTCACAGCCGTATCGGTTATGCCGTTTGCGAGTTTTGCGAGCGTATTGCCCGTGGCAGGCGCAATCACCAAAATATCCAACAGTTTTTTCGGCCCGATTGGCTCTGCCGCAAATACCGTATGGATAATGGGATTGCCCGTAATCTGTTCAATTTTTTCATTAAAATCCGCCGCTTTTCCGAAGCGCGTGTCGGTGGTATATGCTGTCTGGGACAATATGGGCAGTACGCGGTAGCCGCAACGCACCAAATTTTCGATTTCGGGCAAAACCCTGTGGAATGTGCAAAACGACCCGCACATCGCAAAGCCTACGGTAATTTGGGACATAAAATCCCTCCCTTATTCTGAAATCAACGCAAGCAGTTTTTCTCCGATTACATTTGCCGCCGCCTGCGGTGTATATTTTCCGGGCAACGACTGCGCTTTAAGTGCCGTTCTCGACAGCGCCTTTGCCGCTTCGAAATCCACACCGAACGGCGCGGACGCCACATCGACAATACACACCGTTTGTTTGGTGCGGGCGAGTTCCGGCGCCGCAAACAGCGTTGCGGGCACAGTGTTAATCAGCACATCAAAGGCAGAAGCGTCTGCCAAAAGCGCATCAAGCGGCAAGGCATTGCACCCCGCTGTTTGTGCCGCATAAAGTGCCGCGGGGGTTCGCGCCGCTACGGTGGGCACAATCCCCTGCGCAAGCAGAACCTTCGCCGTCGCCTGCGCGACGCGCCCAAAGCCCGTGATGGCAATATGCGGGCGCGCTTGCAGGTCTATGCCGTGTTCGCACAAATAACGCAAAGTACCCTCTGCCGTCAGCGCCGCATTTTTCACAATGACTTCTTCATCATAATACTCCACCGCGCGCACGCCTTTTCGGAGGCACAGTTCCGTTAATTTTGTAGGCATAAGACCGCCGTACACCGTATTTTCGGCGGCGGTCAACTGTAAAAGGGTACGAAACGGCAGAGCGGAATTTGTAAGCGGACATTGCACGCTTTCGCCGTCTTTGGTGACAGGCAGCGGCAAAACAATCGGAACATATTGCATACCGAGTGCATATTTTAAATCCGTAAAATCAATCGGGGCATATACACCGAAGCAATATGTACTGTACCCGTGTGACTGAAAAAATGTATCTAAATACCGCGTGCGGCTGTCGCCGCCAATCAATATAACGGTTTGCAAGGCGTATGCCCCCCTTTTCGATTTCTAAACCATTGTATGCTTTTCCCGAAATTCTTGTGATAAAATCGCTGAAAGGGGTTTAAATTTTT
>CAMGGF010000103.1 GCA_946055445.1 uncultured Ruminococcus sp.
CGGTCACGGATGATATAGCTATCGTTACGATATCTGCTGCGCAGATGATATACGTTTCGCGTATTGTGCAAAAGCAAAGGCGCGAAACGGCATTTTTGGGTTCGGGGATTACCCATTTGCGTTGTCCGACACGCGCGGGACGCCGTCATCGGCTTTTGTTGGTTTTTCTGTAAACGCCGAAAGCCCCTGCGCGATGGTGGGGAACGGATTTTTTGTATCGGCTGTCGGTTGAATTTCATATGTGCCGTATTTGTTGACCATTTCGTGCGCGGTTTCGGGATTGCCGTGAATGGCCTCGACCGCCAACTCCCATTCTACGCGTTTTCTGTCTTTTCTGTGCATATTCATCACCCGTTTTTATTGTTGACAATTTTAGAAAAACTATACCGATTTTTAAAAGTTTGTGGTACAATACAATAGATAGAATGAAAATGCACAGGAGAAATCGTTTTGCATACAAAAAAGGAAATTCAAAATCAATATAAGGCATTGCCCGCCCTGCTTTTGCCGTGGTATCGCAAAAATGCACGCGACTTGCCGTGGCGGCGCACCAAAGAGCCGTACCGCGTTTGGGTGTCGGAAATTATGTTGCAACAAACGCGGGTGGAGGCGGTGCGCGGATATTATGCCCGCTTTTTAACCGCCTTGCCGCGTATCAATAACCTTGCCGAAGCCGACGAAGAACACCTTTTAAAACTGTGGGAGGGTTTGGGTTATTACTCGCGTGTGCGCAATTTGCAAAAAGCGGCAAAAACGGTTATGGAACAGCACGGCGGCGTGTTTCCGTCAAATTACGGCGATGTGCGGGCGCTCACGGGTATAGGGGATTACACCGCGGGGGCAATTTGCTCTATTTGTTTTGAGCAGCCGCGTGCGGCGGTGGACGGCAATGTTTTACGCATTATGGCGCGGATTACCGAGGATTTTTCCCCGATTGACCTTGCGGACACCAAGAAGAAAGTCGCGGCAGCATTGGAAGAAGTATACCCCGCAGGCGAATGCGGCGCATTTACCCAGAGTTTAATGGAACTCGGCGCGTGCGTTTGCACGCCGCGCAGTCCGAAGTGCGGGGAGTGCCCTGTAAAGGAGATTTGCTTTGCACGAAAGGCAGGTACGGTGGAAAAACTCCCTGTGAAATTGCCGAAAAAACCGAAGCGCGAAGAAAAACGCACCGTGTTTTTGCTGGAATGCGACGGTAAGTATGCCGTGTGCAAACGCACGGAAAAAGGGCTGCTGTCGGGGCTGTGGCAGTTGCCGAATGTGACGGGGGAAAAAACGCCCGACGAGGCACTCAAAACGGTGGACTCGTTCGGCGCAAAACCGCTGGAACTGCAAAAAGAAGTCCACAAAACGCATATCTTTACGCATATTGTTTGGGACATGGTCGGATATCATATTCTTTGCGGCGTAAAGGCGAAAAACTTTACTTGGGTAAGCCGCGAAGAACTGCAAACGACCTACGCTCTCCCCACGGCATTCCGCATTTTTTTAGAAGATTGACCGGAAACGGAAAAAGCCCGTCTTTCTGCATTGCGCAGGCAGACGGGTTTTTCTTATGTTTGGCAGAGTTGAAAGTTATTGCGCGGCACCGCAAACACTGCAAGTGTACCCGACAATCACGGTTTCGTCATATGCCGCCTTATCCACAACCCATTCGTTGGTTGTGTAGGTTTCCGTTTCATTCGTCGTGGTATATTGATTGCGCAACGCTCTGATGGGGTCTCCGCTGTAACTCGGCGTGTGCACGCTGTCAAAATGCGCGTAGTATAAATCAAGGTTTGCAAATTTTTCATAGCACACGGGGCATTTGTATTTTGCAACCGTTTGCTGATGCTCCACTGCCTCGTAATGCCCGACTTCGTCGTGATGCACGGTTTCGGTGACGGGTGCCCAAGTGTGCCCGTTTGCACAGGGGTCGGTATTTACGCTCCCGCCCGAAGAAGCGCCGTCGGACGAAGCGGGGGAGGTGGAAGGCGTGTTCCCGACAGATGTGCCTGTATTTGTTCCCGCGTTGCTCGGACTGCCCGCATTGCCGCCTGCTGTGGGTTGCGCGGAATTTTCGTTGACCGTATTGCCGTTGGCAGGCGTGTTCGCGTCGGTTTTGCTGTCAGAAGAAAAAATATTGCTGAATAAACTGCCGATTTTGCTTTTCTCGGTCGGTGCGGTTGTCAGCGGTTCGCCGTTTTCGTCTGTGGGAACCGTTTCCGTATAGGCACCGCTTTCGGGAGAAACGGCAGGCAGATTGTTTTTCGCTTGCGTATGCCGAAAGAGCCCCACGCCGAGCGACACCGCCGCCACAGCGCAAAGTGCAATACTCGTAAGGAGAACAGTTGTTTTATTCGGCTTTTTCCATTGCCTTGTCGGGCGCAGTTCGTCTGCCGACACGGCGGTAGTCTCGGTTATGCGCTCCATACAGTAGGGGCAAAATTGCATTTCCGGCGGCAGTTCTTTGCCGCAATGCGGGCAATTCACAACATCCATTCTCATCACCGGGTATATTATAAATGGATATTGTTAAAAAAGCAAGAAAGACCTTGCAGAATACAAGGTCTTTCCGAATAATCAAACCGATTGGGTTTTAGAGATTTAAAAACTCTGTTTTATATTCATCTGTTATTTATGAAATCGAAGCCTTTTTGAGTAAGCGAATAATTGTTGCGAATATCCACTTGCAAATACCCATCTTTAATCAGCAATTCAAGTGCTTGTGTAAACGAATTGTATTCTTTTTGAGATTTTGTATTACATCTTAAACAATTAAATTGATTGATTGTCATAACCTCACCAACTTTACGATTATTCATTTTAAACCAATACATAATTTCACGTTCGAATGCTGAAACATTATACATAAAAATCCCCCCCATTTATAACATCTTATATTTATGTATGTATTACAATATCATATTTTTATAATATCATTTTCTCCTGCGGAACCATAGCAATTAGAAAGATTGCTGTTAGAAGGAACTCTAATAGCCACACTATCGCCTCTTAAACATTTATTAGCATACGAAGAATCTGCAAATGAATTTAACCGCTGGAGTCCCCGACATGTACCGTATGGACTTGATCTTTCTTTTGCTTCACCCCAATATCCCCACCATGTTGGACTTTCAAATGTTACGTTTGCAGAGGGATTCATTTCATAAAACGCATATGCTTTTATGGTGTTCACATTTTTAGGAATAGTAACACTTTTCAATTTTTTACAACCCGCAAAAGTATATTTTTCAATAGTCATCATTTCTTCTGGAATAACAACATCGATTTCCAACTCCGCGCAGCCATTAAATGCATAACTGCCTATATGCGTTATCGTTTCAGGAATTATAATGCTTTTAAGGTTTACAGCATTCTCAAATGCATGATCTAAAATTTGGGTAACGGCTTTTCCGTTATAAGTTTCAGGTATAACTATTTCTTCAAGATATTTTGTTGTTCCGGAAGTCACCCCATATGTCCCATCGGGTAAAGGATAAAAGCACAAACCGTCTGTTCCATCGTGCATTGTAATTGAACTAACAATTTCACTTGTCCCATCGGTATAAGTTACTACAAGGTGGTCATCTACCATTTCCATATTGGCAATACCTCTGCCATCTGCACCGGCATCACCTTTGTCACCTTTATCTCCCTTTTCGCCCGTATCGCCCTTATCGCCTTTGTCGCCTTTTTCCCCTTTGATATTGCCGAGGTTGAGGGCTGTGCCGTTTGTGAGGGTAACGGTCAATGTGCCGTCGGTGGCAACGGTAACGGTTGCAATGCCTACGCCGTCTGCGCCGTTTGCGCCCGCGTCGCCTTTATCGCCTTTTTCGCCTTTAATATTGCCGAGGTTTAATGTTGTGCCGTCGGAAAGGGTGAGGAGAAGTTCATTTGCCGCATTGATTTCTACATTCGTAATGCCGATGCCGTCCGCGCCTTTGATGTTGCCGAGGTTGAGCACCGTACCGTTGGTAAGTGTGACGCTTAACACGCCGCTTGTGGAAATTGTGACATCGGCAATGCCGACACCGTCTGCGCCGTCTGCACCATTTATACCGTCTGTACCGTTTGTGCCTGCATCGCCCTTGTCACCTTTATCGCCTTTATCGCCCTTGTCGCCTTTATCACCTTTTTCACCTTTTGCGCCTTTAATGTTACCGAGGTTGATGCTTGTACCGTCAGAGAAGGTGAGCACAAGTTCGTCTGCCGCGTTGATTTCTACATTGGAAATCCCAACGCCGTCTTGCCCGTCCGTGCCGTCTGCGCCATTTGTGCCGTCCAAACCGTCGTGCCCGTCAGCACCGACAACCACACCGAGATTTGCCGATGTGCCGTCTGTATAAGTAATCACAAGTTCACCGGCGGCGTTGATTGCAGTTGATGCAACGCCGATACCGTCTTGCCCGTCCACACCGTTCGTGCCGTTCGTGCCGTTCACACCGTCCACACCGTCGCGCCCGTCTGCGCCGACCACCACACCGAGATTTACCGATGTGCCGTCTGTATAAGTAATCACAAGTTCGCCCGCGGCGTTAATCGAAGTTGATGCAACACCAACGCCGTCCTGCCCGTCCGCACCGTCTGCGCCATTTGTGCCGTCCAAACCGTCGTGCCCGTCAGCACCGACAACCACACCGAGATTTACCGTTGTGCCGTCTGTATAAGTAATCACAAGTTCGCCTGCGGCGTTAATCGAAGTAGACGCAACGCCAATACCGTCTGCGCCATTTGTGCCGTCCACGCCGTCTTGCCCGTCCGCACCGTTTGTGCCGTCTACGCCGTCTCGACCGTCTGCACCGTTCGCGCCTGCATCACCTTTATCGCCCTTGTCACCCTTATCGCCTTTTGCACCCTTGATATTGCCGAGATTGAGTGTTGTTCCGTTTGTAAGGGTAATTCCAAGTTCGCCGTCTGCGCTGATGGTAATATTGGAAATACCAACACCGTCCGCGCCATCAGCACCATCCGCACCGTCGCGCCCGTCTTGTCCGTCTTGCCCGTCGACGCCGTTTGTGCCGTCCACACCGTCACGCCCGTTCGCGCCCACAACCACGCCGAGATTGGCGGTTGTATGGTCGGAATAGGTCAGCACCAATTCGCCTCTTGCGTTAATTTCGGAATTGACTACGCTGATGCCGTCTTGCCCGTCCGCACCGTCGCGTCCGTCTGTACCGTTTATACCGTCCGCGCCGTCTCTGCCGTCTTGCCCATCTGCGCCATCTCTGCCATCGGCACCGATAACATTCCCGAGGTTGGAACGCTGCCCGTTAGAGTAGGTCAGCACCAATTCGCCGTCAGAATTGATTTGGGCGTTGGTTACGCTGATACCGTCCAGCCCGTTTGCGCCATCCAACCCGTCTCTGCCGTTTGTGCCGTCCACGCCGTCACGCCCGTTCGCGCCCACAACCACACCGAGA
>CAMGGF010000104.1 GCA_946055445.1 uncultured Ruminococcus sp.
CGGTGCACCGCAGGTTACCGATATTTTACCTGCAAAAAGCATAGCGGAAACTGTACTTTTAGAACTCGCCTGTTCGTTGGAGCAAAACAGTGAGCATCCGCTTTCCAATGCGATACGCGCTTTCGGTGCAGAAAAAAAGGTAACTGTTTTAGCCGTAACGGATTTTCAAGCATTGCCCGGTAACGGTCTGCAAGGCGTTATAAACGACAAACACATTTTCGGCGGAAAGTACACATTCATTTCCGAAAAAGCCGAAATTCCCGCATCTGCGGCTTCTGCAGCGGAAAAACTTGCAAAGCGTGGCAAAACGCCGTTGTTTTTCGCCGCCGACGCAGAATATTTAGGCATGATTGCCGTTTCTGACACCGTTAAAGCAGAAAGCGCACAAGCGGTACAGGAACTGCAAAATATGGGCATTCGCGTGGTTATGCTGACTGGTGACAATCAAGCGACGGCAAATGCGGTTGCAAATGCGGCAGGCATACAAGAAGTGATTGCAGAAGTATTGCCCGACGGAAAAGAAACGGTCATCCGTGCATTACAAGCACAAGGAAAGGTAATGATGGTCGGCGACGGTATCAATGACGCCCCCGCGCTTACAAGGGCTGATACAGGTGTTGCTATCGGCGCGGGTACGGATATTGCCATTGACGCGGCGAATATTGTTTTAGTTAAAAATAAACTAACCGATGTACCTGCCGCTATACGGTTAAGCCGTGCAACACTGCGCAACATTCGTGAAAATCTGTTTTGGGCATTTATCTACAACATCATTGGTATTCCGCTTGCCGCAGGCGTATTCATTCCGCTGTTCGGGTGGACACTCAACCCGATGTTTGGCGCGGCGGCAATGAGTCTGTCGAGTTTTTGTGTTGTTACCAATGCATTGCGGTTAAACTTTTTTAAACTATACCGCACGAAAACGCAAAAAATAAGCAAGCCGCAAAACGGCTTACAGGAGGAAAAACAAATGAAAAAAACTGTAAAAATCGAAGGTATGATGTGCGCACACTGCGAAGCACATGTCAAAAAAGCATTAGAGGCAGTAGACGGTGTTGTTTCCGCCGAAGTCAGCCACGAAAGCGGCACGGCAGTCGTTACACTTCGGGAAGATGTTGCGGACGATATTCTGAAAGCCGCGGTAGAAGCGGAAGGCTACAAGGTACTGTAACGCAATATATACCCATTAACAAACGAAAGCGGCAGACGAAATATCGCCTGCCGCTTTCGTATTTATGCCGTTAAACTGTCTTGATAGTTTTGATATGCTTCCGCTTTTTTTGACAGCAAATCCGCATCTGCATCTGTTATCGCACCGTCGCGGTTTAAATCCGCCGCCATTTTTTGTATTTCAGACAAAGTTGAATTCCCGGACAAATACGCCGTTAACAATGTGACATCTGCCGTATCTGAAACGCCGTTCCCATCCAAATCACCGGGCAAATTACAGTAGCCGTTTAAGACCAAATTCAGTAAAGAAACATCGAAGAAATCAATCACGGTATCTGCGTTCAAATCCCCAATTGCTGTTTCGGAAACCGTTGGGAAAATCGCACCGATTGCAATGGAAGTTAACATTGCGTAGTCCGTCAAATCCGAACTCCCATCATTGTTCAAATCGGCGGAAACCCCCGACGGCGGCGTCAGCGCAACAAAAGTTAAACCGTTCTTTACCGCGAAAGTTTCGGCAGCCGAGCCTTTGTATCCGTAAATCGTCTTGTTTACCGAATAAGCAAAAGCAAAATCATCTATTGTGGTAACACTGCTCGGAATGGTAATTTCTTTGAGGGCGTCTGTGGAAGAAAAAGTATATGCCTCAATTGCAGTCACCCTGTCCGAAATATACACTTCCGATAACGAAGAACACCCGCTGAACGCGCTTCTGCCGACAGTTGAAACGCTGTTCGGCAATCGTATTCTTGTAAGAGCCAAACAACTTGCAAAAGCATATTCTCCGATAGAGACAAGTGAGTTTGGCAGTGAAACAGTTTCCAATCCGGTACAGCCTTCGAAAGTAGAATTTTCAACACTTGTAACACCAAAAGGAATTGTGATATCCGTAAGTGCCGTACACTCGCTGAAAGCATATTCCCCAATCGTTTCCAAACCGTATTGCATAGTTATCTTCTGCAAGCACGCACAACTTTGGAAGGCAGAAAAACCAATCGTTTTCACGCTTTGCGGAAGTGCGACTTCTTGTAAATTTGTGCAATAAAAAAACGCAAACTCCGCAATTTCCGAAACGCCTTTCGGCACGCTGTATGTCGTATCTGTTTTGCCGGCCGGATAGGCAATCAATCGAGTACCGGATTTCGTAACCAAAACGCCGTCACGCGCGGTATACGCCGGATTGCGACGGGAAACCTCAATTTTTGTTAATGCAGCACAACCTGCAAAAGCCAAAGGCTCAATTACGGTAACACTACTCGGCAAAGCGATGGATACAAGTTTTCCGCACATACCAAAAGCACCTTCGCCAATCTCTTCGATTGTTTCCGGTAACGAAACAGATTCCATCGTATTGTTTTCAATAAATGCATATGCGCCGATTCGTACAACCTTATATCCGTCAATCTCCGAAGGAATTTCCAATTGTGCATCTGTACCTTCATAACCGGTAATCTCTGCCGTTTTTTCATCTTCCGATAAAACCGAATAGGAAAACGCCGAATCCTGTGCAAATACAGGAAAAGCCGTAAAAGGTAAGGACAACCCCATCAAAAGAGCAACCAAAAGTATACAAAACGCTTTCCGTGCACACATTTTACTCATAAAAACACCTCGATGATACACACGCAAATTATTCCACAAATATTGTAACAAATGTTGTAAAAAAGTACAAGACTTTCTTTTAAAGAAAAAAGAAAGGAAAACGGAAACCGATTATCAGATTCCCTGTTTTCCTTTCAGAGTGCTTATTTTGTATAGTGCATTGCGCGCATTGCATTGCAGACTGCAAGCACCATAACGCCAACATCTGCAAAAACGGCAAGCCACATACCGGCAAGCCCAAATGCGCTGAAAATCAGCACAACGGCTTTCACAAGCAAAGCAAATACGATATTCTCGCGGACAATACGCATCGTTTTGCGTGAAATATGCAGTGCGCGCACAAGTTTAGAAGGTTTGTCATCCATTAAAACCACATCGGCCGCTTCAATTGCCGCATCACTGCCGAGCGCGCCCATTGCAATCCCGATATCGGCGCGCGCAAGTACAGGCGCATCGTTAATGCCGTCACCGACAAATGCCAACGCCGCTTTTTCGGGTTGCTCTGCAAGCAGTTTTTCGGTTATTCTGACTTTATCGTCCGGCATTAACTGTGTATAGACTTCATCAATGGCGAGTTCTTTCGCAACTGCCTGCCCAACAGTATCGCTGTCCCCTGTGAGCATCACCGTCTTTTGAACTCCCATATTTTTCAGTTCTTCCAAAGCCGTTTTTGCGTCGGATTTTACGGTATCCGCAATGAGAATATACCCTGCATACACACCGTCGACTGCAATGTGCACGGTTGTACCAACCGTTTCACACACATCCCATTCTACACCGATTGCATCCATCAGCGCCGCATTGCCGACAAACACAGATTTTCCGTCAATTTCAGCAGAAATACCCTGCCCCGCGCGTTCCTCAATGTTGGTAACACGGCTTTTATCCGTTTCTTTACCGCACGCTTTCAAAATGGATATTGCAATCGGGTGCGTTGAAAAACGCTCCGCCGCGGCGGCTATCTCTAAAAGGTTGCTTTCCGACATTTCTTTCGGGTGTATTTCCGTTACCGTAAAGGTACCGTTGGTGAGTGTACCGGTTTTATCGAAAACAACGGTTTGGGCTTTGGCAAGCGTCTCCAAATAATTTGCACCTTTTATCAAAACCCCGTGTTTCGAAGCGCCGCCGATGCCGCCGAAAAAGGACAACGGTACGGAAACCACCAAGGCGCAAGGGCAGGAAACAACAAGGAAAGTCAGGGCGCGTGTAACCCAGGGCGCAAAGTCTTGCTTTAAAATCAACGGCGGTAACACGGCAAGCGCCAAAGCCGCGAACACAACACACGGTGTATAGTATTTTGCAAACCGTGTAATAAAATTCTCGCTTTTTGCTTTTTTCGAGGTTGCGTTCTCCACCAAGTCCAATATTTTGGAAACCGTACTTTCACCGAAAGTACTTGTTACCTTTGCGTATACTAACCCGTTTTGGTTTACAGAACCGCTGATGACACTGTCACCAATACGGCAGGGAACAGGTATGCTCTCCCCTGTCAACGCCGAAGTATTAACGGTTGTTTCCCCTTTTGTAATCACCGCATCCAAGGGGATTTTTTCCCCGGGTTTGATTTCGATAATCTCACCGATTTCGATTTCTTCGGGCGTTACGGTTTGCACGGTACCGTCACGCAGGACATTCGCATAATCGGGGCGAATATCCATTAACGCGGCAATGGATTTGCGACTTTTGCCAACGGCAATACTCTGAAACAATTCGCCGACCTGATAAAACACCATTACTGCAACCGCTTCCGGATAATCTGCGATAAAAAAGGCACCGATTGTTGCCACGGACATTAAAAAATTCTCGTCAAAAACCTGCCCGAGCAAAATATTACGAATTGCCGAGAACACAACATCATATCCCGCAACTGCATACGGAATAAGGAAAGTGAGCAAGCGTAAAAGACCGTCTGTCGGCAATACCCAAGCCACAACCAATAACACAGCGGAAAGGACAATGCGAAACAGATTTCGTTTTTGTTTTCGAGTCATATTGCGCACCTCAAAAAATCAAACGGCAGTCGCGTTCAACCTTACTGCAGGTTTTTTCAATCTTTTTCAGCAAATCCGTTGTAATTTCGCCATCGGTTTCCAAAGTCAGTTTTTGCGTCATAAAATTGATGCTTGCGTGCTTTACTTCGGGCATTTTATTTATTGCGTCTTCCATTTTTGCGGCGCAATTTGCACAATCCAATTCTTCAAATCTGTATACCTTAATCATTACAACGGTCCTCCTCTGTTAAATGCTCAAACCCCTGCCCAATAATGGAACGAACATGGTTATCTGCAAGAAAATATACAATTGTTTTTCCCTCTCGCCGATTGGAAATCAGTTTCGCATCTTTAAGCACTTTCAACTGATGGGAAATTGCCGACTGCGTCATATTCAGCAACTCCGTAATTTCCCGCACGCAAAGTTCCTGTTCAAACAAAGAAAACAGGATTTTCATACGCGTTGTATCTCCGAATATTTTAAACAAGTCTGCCAAATCGCACAGTGTTTCATCTTTCGGCAGTTTTGCACGCGCGCAATCCAATGCGACGCTATGGTCATGGTTATGCATCAAATGCATCTCCTTTCATATGAATGTTTGTTCATATATTATCACCGTTCATATAAACTGTCAAT
>CAMGGF010000105.1 GCA_946055445.1 uncultured Ruminococcus sp.
GCTACCACTGGATTTTGAGTCCAGCACGTCTGCCAATTCCATCACACCGGCAGGTGGATTTTTAACGCTTGTATATTATAACGGATTCTTTTTAAAAAATCAACACCTAATTTCAATTTCTTGAAATTTTTTTGTTTTGAAAAAAATCCAAAAAGCACTTGACAACTGCAAGAAAATGTTATATTATATTTGGGCACTCTTTGAGAGGGCACAATTTCATATCGCGGGGTAGAGCAGTTGGTAGCTCGTCGGGCTCATAACCCGGAGGTCGTGTGGTTCAAGTCCCACCCCCGCAACCAAAAATGCGCACCGAAAAAGATATCGGTGTAGGAAATCCCGAAATCTCAACGGTTTCGGGATTTTTTCTTGTCCTGTTTAGAAGTCGAGTTTAAAAGATATCTTTCTCCAGAAACGACCTTGGGGGAGGACTTGAACTATGACTGTTGCTGTATAATTGAGAATTTTTGAAGCATACGGAGGTGACCTGCTTGAATTTTCCGCGGTTGAAGAATGCGTTATTATGCAGAATTCTTGTTTATGTAGTTGTGCTTGGTGGATTTATTGCTCCCATTATTATCGTGGCGAATTTGAAATTTGTTCCCGAAGCGGTAAAGGTCATTGTCGGTATGGGCTTGACAGTCGGCTTTTTGGTATATCTTATTAAGAACTTTGTTTTGTTAATGGCAATGGATGTTGGATTGGCCATGTTGCATTGTCATAACACTGCAAGAAGACAGTTTGTATTACTCCGGTCTTTTTCTGCCCAAAAGGTCGAAATGAGAATTTCTCGATTTGGTCAAAAGTGTGAGCCAATAGCGATCTCGCCGCGCCCTGAAACACTTCGATACAAGAGCAATGCTCCCATGACGATTTATTCAAGCGGTATCGAGAAGATTATTGCGACATATCATATAGATTTCTTGGATAAAAACCAATATCAGCTGATCGTCAATTCTGCCACAGCAAACTCAAAGGCGCTAAAAGGAAAAAAGAAGCATCGTTTTCTTGATAAATCACAAAAGAGTTCTCCGTTAAACTGCGTTACTGTAATCGTGATATATGCAAGACGAGTAGATGAGAAATTGAGAAATAGTTTATTCGATGTGGTTTGTAAAAATGGTGGAGACGGGTTCGATACAGCGATACTTCCGTGTGTTATAGATATAGAAAAACAGATATGTATATTTGACAGTATGCGAATGCCTTACACGGGATTTCAATATCCGGTAAAGAACCGCGGTATAAAAATCATTCGAAAATATTTGTTTAATAACAAGTTCCCGTTTGCCGATTCGCCGGATATGCTTGACCCCATCAAAGACATGGATCCCGAACAAAGCTTGTGGCTTTTTTGGAAAACGATGAAGAAAGAACTCGTGTCAGACGATAAGAACATAAAAAAACGCTTCGAAAAAATGAAGCATAGGGACATTATTTTTGAAGATGGCTATATTTATTTAAAATGGGAAGACCACGGCCTTTGGATTTCAGTTGAATTAAATGAGGCACTAAGAACAGCCGAAATTGATGCCATTGATTCTTGGGATTATCCAAAACCCCATAAAATTGCCAAAGCTACTATAGAAGAAATAGAGATATTGATTAATGCTTATTTTGCCGGACTGGGATACACCACAAAATACATTTCTTATGAATGATATCTTTTTCGGCGCTACGAGCAAAAAAAGCCTTGAAACATAAGCATTTCAAGGCTTTTTCTTTTTTTGAAAAAAGTTGTAAATATGTTATTATTACTTGTTTTATTATGTAATTTTTATTCAATGCAAGTCAGAAAGTCAAAATCAAAAACCGCCCAAAGGAACGGAATTATCCAATCCTCTGGGCGGTTGATTTTTTTGCGCCGTTTTTTCGGCTATGGCATACGATACGCCCGCACCGGTTCGGATGTTCAAATCCGCTTTCGGGTAAACCGTACCGATAGGTGTTTTCGCTTTCTTTTCTGATATCATCAATGCTCCGCACCCAAGTTCTATATGTATTTGGTGCAGGATTGCTTTCGTTGATGATTTCTAATTGCTTTTGCTTGACATTTTCTGTTGGATTTGTTATATTATTCTTAACAGAAGTTTCGAGCCTACGTTGGGAGTTTTCATTACTCGCCATAGTAACCGGAACTTCTGTTATATTTTTTTCATATCGCAACGGGTTTACAAATGCTGCGGCAAAAGATATCCAAACCTTTTTGCCGAACCAATTTCAATAACCCCATACTTTTTTCAAAAAAATCCCCGAAAAAAATCGGGGATTTTGCATTTTCCCCTTTTCTTTTATAAAGCACGGGTGTATACTATGGAAAATCTTTGAAATCGAGTTGAGGAAATATGCCGCAAAAACCCATTACCGCCGTGATTGTCGGCGCAGGTCACCGCGCGATTATTTATGCAAAATTGGCGCTTACAAACCCCGAACTCTTAAAAATTGTCGGCGTGGCTGACCCCGACCCCATTCGCCGCCAAAAAACGCAGGAAATGTTCGGGTTCCCGCAAGAAAATTGTTTTGAAAATGCCGACGCACTGGCATGTGTGCCGAAATTTGCGGACGCCGTCATTAACGGCACAATGGACCAACAGCATTTGGAAACCGCTGTGCCGCTTTTGAAATTGGGCTATGATATGCTTTTGGAAAAGCCCTTTGCGACCAACGAACGCGAAATGCGTGTACTCGTGGACTGCGTGCGCGAAAACGGCAACAAGGTTATGATTTGCCATGTACTGCGCTACACGCCGTTTTACCTTTCCATTAAAGAACGCGTGGCGGCAGGCGAAATCGGCGATATTATCAATATTCAAACCAACGAGCATGTCAGTTACCACCATCTTTCCACCTCGTATGTGCGCGGAAAATGGGCAAATTCCGACGAATGCCACACCTCGATGCTTTTGGCGAAATGCTGTCACGATATGGATATGATGATGTGGATGATGTCGGAAACGAAACCCGTTTCGGTGTCAAGTTTCGGCAGTAAATTTCAATTCAAACCCGAAAATGCGCCGAAAGAGGCAGGTACGCGGTGTTTGGTGGACTGCCCCTTGGTGGATACCTGCCGCTATTCCGCAAAGCGGCTGTATTTAGACCAACCCGAGCGCTGGGCGTTTTATATTTGGGACAAGTTAGAGGGTATTGAAAATCCGACCGATGCGGACCGTATCCATCTGTTAAAAGGCGACAGCAATTACGGCAAATGCATTTACAAATGCAACAACAATGTTGTGGACCACCAGTCTGTGCTTGTGAATTTCGCAAGCGGGGCGACGGGCACACACAACATGGTCGGCGGTTCGTCGCGCTCGATGCGGCACATACATATTGTCGGCACAAAGGGCGAGATTTACGGTGACTTTGAGGAGTCCAAGTTCACCGTTTCCAAAATTCACCCGACCAAGACCGATGAAAAAACGGTGGAAGAAGTCGATTTGCGCGTTTCGGGCGATATGGTCGGCGCATACGGCGGTCACGGCGGCGGCGACGAAAAGTTGGCGGCGGATTTTGTGAAATTCCTGCGCGGCGAAACACCGAGCCTTGCGTGCACTTCCATTTTCGACTCGGTTGCCGGCCATTTGTGCGTGTATCTTGCCGACAAATCCCGCGAGGAAAACGGTGCACCGCAAGAAGTTGTTTTGTAAGGCAAAAGCAAAAGACATCATAATGAAAACGAAGCGTTCGCAAAAATTTGCGGGCGCTTTTTTATATTTTTTTGAAAAAAGTACACAGTGCAACGGATTGTTGCGTGACAAATACGAGGAAATATGGTTTAATGAGCATAAAGGAGGCGGTCAAATGGCTGTAAAAGTTTCAAAAAATCTGCGACGATTGCGCAAAGCGCAAAATAAAACGCAAGAGCAGTTAGCGGCGGAATTACATGTCACGCGGCAGGCCATTTCCAACTGGGAAAATGACAAAACCCAGCCCGATTTAGAGTCGCTTTTGTCACTCGCAAAGATTTTTAATGTAGAAATCGAAGAACTTATCTACGGCGAAAAGCGGCAGGTCGGCACCGAGGTTGACCCCGAACGTGCAAGCGTAAAAGTCCGAATCGTTTTGGGCGTGGTCGGCGCGGTATTCATCGGCATCGGTTTAACATTTATTTTTTTAAACTTTTGGCAAGATTTCCCCCTCCCCTTGCAAACCGCTTTCTCGGTCATTCCGCTGCTCGCGGGGCAAGGCTTTGCAGTATATGTATTTTGCAAGCGGCAAGAAGAAATTGTCTGGCGCGAATGCGGCGCGATTTTATGGTGCATCGGCATCATAGCCACCATTGCACTCATTAACAGCGTATTTGACATTCACTGCGGGTTTGAGAATTGCCTGCTGATTGACATAATGCTTTGTCTGCCCGTGTTTTATTTACTGCGCGCGGTGTCGCCGATTGCATTTTACTTTTATATGGTTGTGCATTGGGCGGCGCTGTCGGAAAACATTTTTCTGTCGGGCATTTTACTGCTCGCGGGTCTTATGTATGTATTTGTGTTTCGGAAAAACCGTGAAGATGTACGGTACAAATACACGGTTTGGGTTTCGGCAATCGGCGCGGTGGCTTTCGGCGTAGCCCAGGTGTGTGTGCATCTGGCGGACTATGAATGGTATGTCGTTCCGTTTTTGCTTGTTCCCTTTCTTTTACTGTATTTGGTCGGCGGCAAAGACACCGACCTTTCCCTCCCCTTCAAGCCGTTGGGTGTGACGGGCTGCGCCGCCCTGCTGACCGCGTTTTCTGTTTTCGTTTTAGAGGCCGCTCCATCGCTTTCAAAATGGAATGTGATACTGTCATCCTTTGACAGCAACAAACCCTTTTATGTCGCCTGTCTGATTTTGCTTGCAGCCGTATTGGGCACGGCGGCAATCCGTTTTCGCACCTTTGAGGACAATTTACCGAAAATTCTGTTGAGTGCGTTTGCGTTTGGCGCGGTGGCTTTTTCTGCGATTGCCTATATAGCGGATTTGCACGCGTTATTATGGCTTGTCTGCATTTGCGCAGTGGGCTTCGGCGGCGTGCTCATATACACGGGGCTTGACGAATTGAAACTGATACCCGCAAATTTAGGGTTATTGATGCTGTTTGTGCAACTGATTTTCCTGTTGACAAGCATGGATTTAAGTCCGCTTGTAATTGGCGTTATTTTCCTGTTGTTCGGTGCGGCGCTCATAGCGCTCAATTACGAAATGCACGCGCGCAAGCGTGAAGAAGCGGCTTTGGCAGCGGCAAAGCGCGAAAAGGAGGCGACCGGGGAATGAAACAGAAAAAATGGCTTATTCCGATTTTAGCGCTTGTGTTGCTTGTGC
>CAMGGF010000106.1 GCA_946055445.1 uncultured Ruminococcus sp.
ACATATTCCTCTTTCTGTAACGGGAAAGTGCCGTTGCATCTTTTCAATGCACCCTCAACGGACCATTTGTCTGCCGCGTTTGTTGCGGGCCTCACACCGCCGCCCACTCGCTTGGAACTCGTCATGCAGTTTTACTTCCGTTTCAACGGTTTATCAAATTAAAACACAAAACTTTACATTTGTCAACACTTTATTTTTGATTTTTTTGTGCTACAATGAAAGAGAGGTGAAGAAAATGCTTAAACATATTTTATTTTGGCAGTTTTCCGACGCGGTAACAGACGAAAACCGCAAAGAAGTGCTCGATAAACTTTCGGCATCCGTCCGAAATTTAGAAGGAAAAATCGACGGACTGCTTTCTTGCGAAATCGGCGAAAATGTAGTGGGCAGTGACTGTGATTTCGTGTTTTACGCGACTTTCGAGTCACTCGATGCCCTGAAAGCCTTTCAAAATCACCCGTTGCACATTGCGCACAAACAAATGGCCGCCCCCTTTGTTCAAAATCGTTTGGCGGCGGATTATTTTACGGACGAGGTTTGCTGATTGTTATATTTTTCTAAAATCTATTGAATTTCTCTTTTGAATATTGTATATTATGTAATATAGTATGAATGGGGGAGATTCTGTGTATTGGGCGTTTTTAATTATCGGGATTCTTGCAACGGCAGTGTTTTTGGTGCTGCGCGTCAAACGCGGCGGGATTGCCGCGCTGTATGCCAAAGCGGTGGCGAGTCTTGGGTTTATCGCCACGGCGGTAGCGGCGACCTACGAAAACAGCCTGTTTTTGGATTTCGGCTTTTTAATGTGCTTCGGCTTGGTATTCGGGTTGTTGGGCGATGTGTGGCTTGATTTAAAATGGATTTATTTGCAGGATAAGGACTCGTATCTCTATTCGGGCTTCATCTTTTTCCTGTTGGGGCACATCTGCTTTGTGACCGCCGTCTTTAAAGTCGGGCCGTACACAACTGCATCCGTCATTGTTGCCTTTGCGGCGGCATTTGTGATTGCACTTGTGTCGCTTTTGATGGAAAAGCCCTTGAAAATGCGCTACGGCAAGTTTAAATGGATCGTGTTTCTCTACTCGTTTACCCTCGCGCTGACGATGACAATGGCTATGACCATGGCATACATTACGGGCTTTGAGGATATGTGGACGGTTATGTCCGTCGGCGGGCTTTTGTTCCTGCTGTCGGATTTGGTGTTGTCGGGTATGTACTTCGGCGAGGGCAAAAACACGCCGTTTAATGTGATTTTAAATCATACCCTGTATTATGCCGCGCAGTTCATTATGGCGGCAACGATTTTGTTTGCGAAATAAGGAAAGTGTATGGAAAAAATCTCTGAAATTTTAAATTATTCCGTCGGCAATTTCACGGTGGGCAAAATTTTGTCCGCCGTGGTTGTTTTTGTGGTTTGCTATTTGCTTTTGCGGATTCTTATGCGTGTGTTCGACCGCATTTTCCAACGCGTGTCGATGGACGAAACGCTGAAAAAAATCCTGCGCGCCGCCGTGAAATTGGTGCTGTATTTTGTCACGGCGATGATTGTGATTGACACTTTGGGTGTGTCCGTCACCTCGCTTTTGGCGGCGTTTTCGGTGGTCGGCTTGGCGGCGTCGCTTGCGGTGCAGGACTCGCTTTCCAATCTCGCAAGCGGGATTATGCTGCTGGTGACCAAGCCGTTTAAAATCGGCGATTATGTGGATATTGACGATGTCAGCGGCACGGTTAAAATGATTGGCTTAATTCACACGCGCGTCACAACGATTGACAACAAAATGATTTATGTGCCGAACAGCAAAATCATTGCGACAAAAATCGTGAATTACACCCAGCAGGAAAAGCGGCGGGTGGATTTGGAAATCACCGCCTCGTATGACGCGCCGATTGAAACGGTGCGGCAGTCGCTTTTGGAAGCCGTTTCGGCGGTGGGCTTGTTTACGGATACCCCCGCGCCGCCGTTTGCCGCCGTGCTGTCCTATGATGAAAGCAGTATTCGCTATGTGGTGCGCGCATGGGTGAAAACCGAAAAGTATTGGGACGCACACTTTGCGCTGTTAGAGCAAATCAAAATTGCGTTCGACAAAAATGGCGTGGAAATGACCTATAACCACTTAAATGTGCATATGGTGAAGGAATAAAATACAAAGGCAATATAAAAGACCGCTATCGTTTGATAGCGGTCCTTTTTTCTGCATTCAGAGCGCATTTGCAAGTTTTTCCGCGGTTTGATAACGGTCGGCAGGGTTCACATTTGTGCATTTGCGGACAATTCTGCCCGCCCTTCCCCGCGCGAGTTGTTCGCTCGGGTGCTTGCCCGTCAGCATCACATTCAATAGTACACCTGCGGCATAAATATCCGTGCGCGCGTCGCTTTGGGAAACGCCCAACTGCTCGGGGGAGGCATACCCCACCGTACCCATAATCACGGTATCCTTGCTTGCCTCGGACACCTTACGAGAAGCGTTAAAGTCGATTAAAACCACCCTGCCGTTTTCGTCAATCATCACATTTTCGGGTTTCACATCTCGGTGCACAAAATTCCGTTCGTGCAAAACCGTCAGCGCACAGCAAACCGCTTTCAACACTTTTTTTGCCCCGAAATACCGATATTTTCCGCTTTCCATTACCTCGGCAACGGTGATACCGTGTATAAATTCCTCCAAAACAATTTGCCCGTCCTCCAACGCAATGACATCATAGATAAGAGGTAGATGTGCGCATTGTACGGCATACAGCGCTTCATAAGCGCCCACCGACTGCGGAAAACTGCGGACAACCATATCTTTATGGCAGGATTTGTTCCTGACCCTGAGCACGCGGCAATCGTTTTTATCGCTGAGCACCGACACCAAAGAATAGACTTTCCATAAATCGGTGAAATACTGTTCTCTCGTCATACCGTCAACCGTTCCATTCTTCGTATTGCGCGCCGTAATTGACCGCGGAATTTTTGTAGTATCTGTAATTTCGGTCACTGCAATTTGCCGCGCAATGTATCGTCAGCGTGTCTGTGCGTTTCGTGATTTCGGGGAACGCGTCGCTTTCGGTATAAATGGAGTTGCCGCAAAAATAAATATCGGTTAAGTTATAGCAATTTGCAAACGCATAATTCCAAATTGTTTTGACCGTAGCGGGCACAATGACCTTTTTCACCGTATTTTTGATGCTGTCATCGCAGAACGCCAGCCCCATTACGGCAATCACATTTTTGCCGTCGATTTGCGCGGGAATACGGTATTCGCCGTTTGCGGACGGTGTGCGCACGCCCGTAATGACAACGGCATTTTCCAAATCGGCAGAAACGGAAAAATCGTCGCCGTATTGCGCGTTTCTGTATAGGTAAGTGACGGCGGCTGTTGTAGGTGCCGTGGTTGCAGCGGCAGAATTGCCACCGCTGTTCGTTGTGTTTGTGCTGTCGGTTGCGGCGGGCGGTGTGGGCGGACTCCCGGACCCGGTTGCCCCGTTGGCAGGATTTGCAGAATGATTCGTATTTTCTGCGGGGGATTTTCCGTCCGCACGCGCGGCGGTGTTTTCGTCGTCCGCATTCGCGTAACCCTGTACATTGCCGCCGTCTGTTTCGCCGCCGAGAACCGAAGTGTCAACACTTGCATTCGGCGAAGAAACATCTGTTGTTTCAGCCTCGTTCCACACGCCGCTCGGTACAGTGACGGGTTGCTTTTTGGTGTGCATAAACCAAATGCTGTCTAATATAAGAATAAACACCAAAACGGCGGCAAGCACTGCAAGCCACCGTTTGTGCTGATTCTGCTTTTTTTGTCGGATTGCCTGTTTTTCTTCCAAAGAAGTCATACAGTACAGGCAAAACCTTGCGTTTTCGGCAAGGTCTGCGCCGCAAAACGGACATTTCATTCCCCGTTCACCCCAAAGTTTCTAAATCATACGAAAACAAAAGCTCGTTGATTTCCACAACGGAAAGTTGTTTGCAAATGCCGTACAGCACAATACTGTCAAAGGGGATTTTCACATACAGCGGCGAATATCCCGCGCATTTGAGCAAAGTTTGCACCTCGTCGAGATTTAACTGCATTCCGACGGCAAGGCACAAAAGTTTTTTTCGCTCGGGCACACGAAGCCCCGAAAAAATCTGATACGAATACACCTCGGACAGTTCCGAAGCCTTAATGACCTGCGCTTTTTTAAGCCTCTTTTCCGCGAGTAGCCGATTGAGCATATCGGCAAGAGAATCGGTAATCATATAGTCTTTGTTTTCGTTATAAAAGGTATTGAAATCGGGGCAAAGCCCCAACGCCTCTACAATTTTAGAAGTGTCTTTTTCCATAGTTGCACCTTCCCCGCAATCCTTGTTTTTTAGCATAGCAAAACCGACAAACTTTGTCAACTGCACAAAAAGTTTGACAAAATTTGCCGATTATGCTGACAGCATAAGAAATTCGCGTTTGGAATGACTATAATGTACTTGAAAGATGAGGGCGCTGTAAAAATCACAGCAACGCCGCATCCTCCGCCGACAGCATGGCAGAAATGGGCACTTCCAATGCTTTTGCGAAAATGACCAAATCAATGTCGGTAACAAACCTCTCACCGTTTTCTACCCGACGAATGAAATAATGGTCTACATCAAATCCCAACAACTGCATTTTTGCGGCTAACTTGCGCTGGGAAAGATTTTTGCGTTTCCGAAGTTCGGCAATCCGCCGACCGCAAAGGTTGTTTGTGCCGTCGGCGGCTTTTATCTTGAACATAAAATCCCTCATTTTTTTGTTGAACACTGTTTACATTTATAGTATTTTATGCTAAAATGTCGGCAATATTGGTGAATAGTATTCAACAATATGAGGGATTTGTTTTCATCTTTCAGGCAAAGCGAATTTTAATATCAAACTATATGGAGGCGTGTTCCATGCAAAACAAGGCTATTTTTAAGAAAATCATCGCTGTACTGCTTGCGGTAGTGCTGATTTTCGGCATTTCGGTGGGGGCGGCGACGCTTGTGCACAGAAGAAGCGGTGTTCCCGCAAATACTACGGTGAAAAACGGGCTGTCCGCATATGAATTGGCGGTGCAATACGGGTATAACGGTACGGTGCAGGAGTGGCTTTCTTCGTTAAACGGCAAATCGGCTTATGAAATTGCCGTAGAAAACGGCTATACGGGCACACAACAGGATTGGACAGCCTCTTTGAAAGCCAATGCTGACACAGACCCGACAAGCATAAAAACCGCCGCGTTTTCACAGGGCGACGAATTGCTGCTCACGCTTTCCGACGGCACGGTGCTCAATTTGGGCAAAGCGGTCGGCGCA
>CAMGGF010000107.1 GCA_946055445.1 uncultured Ruminococcus sp.
GAAAAAATCAGATATATACAATGGATGCGTTTGAGGTCGCCGACTTTGCAGATGTTCTGAATAGCGAGGGATAAAATATGCAATCTTTCAAAAAAATATCAAAATTTAAAATCATTGTTGTTCTGCTCTTGCTCCTTGAATCGATTGTTTTGTCAGGAATAATCATGTATCTTGTATCCGACCGCGATTTCCAATCCGGTATTTCCGAAAACGGGACTGCTCTCGACTATACCTATTCCGAAAGCGGTAAATATGTGCTGTATATTGGCCTTAACGATCAGGATACATCTTCTCAGATCATCTCTGCTGAGGAAGCAAAGGAGATTGTAAACGGGATATGCGCGAAATATGTAGATGGATATACCGTAATGGAAGCAAACGGCGGATGGGTTGACGAAACGGGTGTTTTGACAGAAGAACTGTCGCTTGTTTATACGTTGAGCAATGCAGAAGAAGCGGACGTGGTTTTATTCATGAATGAAGTCATTACTGCCCTAAATCAAAATTCCATTCTTGTTGAGCGACAGGATATATCGTATACATATTACAGCGGGAAATGATTTCGGCGGATTTGTCCCCACAAACCTCGGGAACAGCAAAATTTGCTGTTATAACCCGTGGTGTCAACGCAAGCCACGTTGAGACGGTGGCGTTATTAGCAAAAAGAACACGAAATAAAAATATAAAAACAGTTTTTAACAGAGAATTTTGGTTGAATGACAATTAATAGTCTGATGAAGGAATGATTTTTATGGGACAAAAGGAAACGATTATTGATTTATTGAAATCAAATGATGTTATGACGCAAGTTGAACTTGCTGATTTCATGTATGGTGAAAAGGGTCGCAGCCCTAATATTTATACCGCTTTAACAAAATTGGTGAAAACAGGTGTTGTTATACGCACCGGAAGTAATCCGGCATATTATTCCTTATCAGGGGCTGAGAGTTTGATACCGGAGCATCAAAACCGGTCAAAAAAAGACACTAGGGATGTTTCTGCAGACGTAATATCCAACGAAACGATTGAAGAAGCGGAATTGATGGTTGAGGCAGCATCCAATTACGGTCCGGAGGGTGAGTTGATTTCAAGGTGCTTAAAAAAGTATCCGGTTAACACAGACCCGGACCTTGTTGCGATGAAGGTTGGGCTTATTGATATAACAAATTCAACGCATTTATCACAGCACAAAAGTAAAATCAATTTGGTTGAACTTGCAAATATCATTGCTTCTATTCCGAATATCGATGAAAGAATTGCTGCGGGGGATCCTGATGTTGTAAATGAGATAGCCAGAAGCAACGGAAAAATAAATTTGTTCTCTTTTGCTTCAAAATATTGTTGTTATCATAATAGAAATCTTTATGGCAGGGACGACTATTCGATTTTGGATACTGTCTTAAAGGAGTATCTTCCGCAATATTTCGCTGATGTTACAAAAGGGCAAATTCAGAAGTGGCAGGACGGTTTTATGTATAAAGAGTACAACGATTATATAAGTCGTAAACTCGATGAACTTGGCATTACTGTTGAACATAGGAAAAGAAAATTTGACCACTTTGTATGGTATAAGAACAGGTAACTGTTAGCGCACATAAACAACAGAACCGGAAGCAGGCGAATATATTGCTTTGCACTATATATAATGGACCAACGCATAACAATGTCACGAGACCATGTGGAGACGGTGGCGTTGTTGGCATAAACAGTTTTTCTGAGAACACGATACAAAAAGGGGTGCGCGCATGGCAAATATCATAACAGGTTGCCGCATTTTATGCAGTGCGGTTTTGCTGTTCTTTCCCGTGCTTTCTCCGGCGTTTTATGCCCTGTATCTGACGGCCGGATTTACAGATATGATTGACGGAACCGTGGCAAGAAAAACAAATACCGTCAGCGCGTTCGGTTCCGCCTTGGATACCGTTGCGGATTTTGTTTTTTTCGCAGTCTGTTTTTACAAGTTGATTCCGGTGCTGAAAATACCTGTTTGGCTTTGGGTGTGGATAAGCGGAATTGCGGCAATTAAGATTATAAATATCCTTTTCGGGTTTGTTTTGCATAAGAAATTCACAGCAAAACACACGGTTATGAATAAGATTGTCGGGTTTCTGCTTTTTCTCCTTCCGTTGACCGTGTCTTTCCTTGACCTTCGGTACAGCGGCGTTGCCGTATGTACCGTTGCGTCATTTGCGGCTGTGCAGGAAGGGTATTTTATCAGAAACGAGCAGAAAGAGAAATAGGCGCACAGGGTTAACCACATTCCCTGCCGCATAATGCAAGTAAAAACAGCACGATAGACGATTTTTGTCTATCGTGCTGTTCTGCTTTATCTGCATCCTTTTTCTTTATGCCCGCACCGTTGAGAACAAACTTGGTGCGAAATCGTTTTATGCGGGATTTGCCTTTAATTTTTCTGCGGTGTCGGCGGTAATTAACGCGTCGATAATTTCGTCTAAATCCCCGTTCAAAATCTGCTCGATTTTATAAAGCGTCAAGCCGATGCGGTGGTCGGACACGCGCCCCTGCGGGTAGTTGTAGGTGCGAATGCGCTCGCTGCGGTCGCCCGTGCCGACTTGACTGCGGCGCTCGCCCGCAATTTCGGCGTTTTGCTTGTCGCGCTCAATCTCCAACAGCCGTGAACGCAAAACTTTCAGCGCTTTGTCCTTGTTTTTATATTGACTGCGCTCGTCCTGACACTCGACCACCATTCCCGTGGGCAGATGCGTCACGCGGATTGCCGACGAGGTCTTATTGACCTTTTGCCCGCCTGCGCCGCTTGAACGGAACACATCAATCTGCAAATCGGCGGGGTCCAACTCAAATTCGACTTCTTCGGCTTCGGGGAGTACCGCCACCGTTGCGGTGGATGTGTGTACGCGCCCCTGACTTTCGGTTTCGGGCACGCGCTGTACGCGGTGCACGCCGCTTTCAAATTTCAAACGCGAATATGCGCCCTCGCCCTCGACGGTAAAACTGATTTCCTTAAAGCCGCCCAACTCCGTTTCGTTGGCATTGATGATTTCGGTTTTAAACCCGTGCGCCTCGGCATACATCGTATACATTCTGTAAAGCGAAGCGGCAAACAGCGCCGCCTCTTCGCCGCCCGCACCGCCGCGGATTTCCACAATGACATTTTTATCGTCATTTTCGTCGCGGGGCAACAGCAGGATTTTCAATTCTTCACTGCATTTTTCCAATTCTTCGCCTGTTTCTTCCCATTCCGCCTGCGCGAGTTCGCGCAATTCGCGGTCTGCGCCGCTTTCGTCCAAAATTGCGCGCGCTTCTTCGTTTGCGGCCTTGACTTTTTTGTACGCGCAGAATTTTTCGACAATCGGTGTCAACTGCTTTGCCTCTTTCATCAAAGCGGCGTATTTTTGTTGGTCGCCGACCACCGACGGTTCGCAAAGTTCCGCATTAACGGCGGCAAGGCGCTCTTCAATGCCTTCTAACTTTTCTATCATACCTGTTCGTCATCTTTCCGTTGAATTTTTTTGATGTTTTTTTCGATTTTCACGCGCGGCACCATCACTTCTCTGCCGCAGTTTTGACACCGCAGACGAAAATCCATGCCGACGCGCAGCACCAAAAATTCTTTGTTGCCGCAGGGGTGCGGCTTTTTCATTTCCAAAATATCGCCGACGCGAACATCCATCAAACACACCTCGCTTGAAAAAAACAGCGTACCGAAAACGGGTACGCTGCAATCGATCTCGGTTTAGCCCATAGAGAAAATGCCGTAGGTGAAAAACGACATAATCAAGCCCGCAATAAAAACGCCCAACGCAATAATCGGGAGAGAGCGTTTCATATCAATATCCAAAAGCGCCGCCATTAAAGCGCCCGTCCAGCCGCCCGTGCCAGGAAGCGGAATGGCAACAAACAGCAACAGCCCCCAAGACTTGTAACGGAGCACTTTGTCTTTATTCCGTTCGGTTTTGCCCTCTAATTTTACAATGATTTTTTCAAAAAACTTAAAGCGGCGCAAAAATTCGAATATCTTTTTGATAAACAAAATGATAAACGGAATCGGCAACATATTGCCGATATAGCAAATGGCAAACGCCTTTAAAAACGGCATTTGCAAAAGCCGTGCGGCAATCATACCGCCGCGGCACTCTAAAATCGGCAGCAGCGAAATGAAAAATGCCGTAAGCGCGGGCGGAATTTTGTCTTGAAACAATTCCACAAGAGCCTGTGCAAGGGTTTCAGCCATAGCGGTTCTCCTTTAATCATACAAATCGTGTTCGTCCATATATGTCTTTGCGCGCATCAGAATGCTTTTGTCATTTTCATAATTGAGCGTCTGTAAGCACGCGTCGAACCCAAGCCAAATGTAATCTTCGATTTCACTTTGCTGAATGACGGTTTGCGTGTCTTTGGTGGTGGCGAGGAAAATCAGCACGCTTTTGTCAATCCGCCCCTGAATGGTATAGGCGGATTTCGCCTTGAAATCGGGGAAAATCGTGATGTGCAGGCCCGTTTCTTCGAGCACCTCGCGCGTGGCGGTCTGCTCATCGGTTTCGCCTTCTTCGACATGGCCTTTCGGAAAGCCCCAGTGGGCACTCCGCTTGTTTTTAATCAGCAAAAAGCGTTTTTCGCCGTTGATATCGCGGAACACCACCGCGCCGCAAGAGCGTTCATAAAAGCATTCTATGGAAACGCCGCGCCCTTTATGCATAAAACTGACCGCAGGGGCGATATCGTGAATAATGTAGCGTTTTGATTTCGGTGCAACAACCAAATATACGGCGTGACGCTTTTTATCTTTAATGACTGCTGTAACGCGGCCGTCAAAATTGCGCACAGGGTGGTCTACCCCTAAAATGTACGCGCCCGCAACGGGGGAATGCGGCAAAAGTCCGCTTTCAACGACGCCGTAATTCAGCAGATATTTCACGCCGGTATCTCGGTCAAAGCGCCCGAGGGGTATGGTTACCCGCACTCTGACAAATTTACCCAACATCCGATGTACGACTCCTTAAAACGCAGACGCGTTTGGGAAAAGTGCGCCTGCAAGTGAAAATCTGCCTATTATTATACAAGGAAAACCACTTTGTTGCAAGAGGGAATTTGCGTGCACCTCGGGAATGCGCGCGAAGATGTGTTTTGAAAAGTTCAGCGCAAATTTTTGATTTGTCATTCTGAACGAAGTGAAGAATCTCAAACAGAACAAAATATAAAATGTGCGAAATGAGATTCTTCGGCTACCGCCTCAGAATGACAATCGGGCGGGCATGGATTTTCTCCGAAAACGGGCACCCTTTTGTCCGCATTCGCGGA
>CAMGGF010000108.1 GCA_946055445.1 uncultured Ruminococcus sp.
ATGTTTTATTTGTTTTGGAAGTGATGAAAAGGGAAAATGAAATCGTTGCCCCTTGTGACGGTAAAATTTCCGCTGTACTTACTTCAAAAGGTAGTACGGTTGCAACCGATGCCGTTCTCGCATCTATCGGCGGCAGTGCTGTTACCGCACCTGTACCGACACCCGCACCCGTAGCGGCCCCTGCTCCTGTTGCAGGCGCCGCCCCTGCTCCTGCGGCGGCGCCTGCGCCCGTTAACGGAACAGGCACGCCCGTAAACGCACCGATGCCCGGTACAATTTTGAGCGTCAATATTGCCGAAGGGCAGGCGGTTTCCGAGGGAGATGTGCTGTTTGTTTTGGAAGCAATGAAAATGGAAAATGAAATTGTGGCACCCGTCAGCGGCACTGTAACCAAAGTGGCAACTGCCAAAGGCAATACCGTTGCAACTGACGCTGTTCTCGCCTTTATCGGTTAAGGGGGAATTGCCAAATGTCAATTGTAAACGCGCTTGTTGAAATTTTTCAAGAATCCGGTTTTCTCTCTTTGGAATGGCAAAACTGGGTGATGATCGGTGTTTCTTTTATCCTGTTGTATTTTGCTATTGTCAAAAAATTCGAACCGTTGCTTTTATTACCGATTGCATTCGGTATGTTGCTCGTCAACATTTATCCCGAAATTATGGCAGATCCCCTGATGCTGTCCTCGTATGAAGGCGTTAAAGACCCCACTGCGCACTGGTATGATACAGGCGTTTTGCGATTAATTTATTCGGGCGTAAAATCCAGCATATTCCCCTGCTTGATTTTCCTTGCCATCGGCGCCATGACCGACTTCGGGCCTTTGCTTGCAAATCCGATAAGTCTTTTGCTCGGTGCGGCGGCACAACTCGGTATTTATGTTGCATTTATGATTGCCATTCTTTGCGGGAAAGTTCCGTTTTTACCCGACTTCACTGCACAGGAAGCCGCTTCTATCGCTATCATCGGCGGTGCGGACGGTCCCACGGCGATTTGGCTGACTTCGCAGTTAGCACCGCAGTTATTAGGGCCGATTGCCGTTGCGGCATATTCCTATATGGCGTTGATTCCGTTGATTCAGCCGCCGATTATGCGCGCGATGACGACCAAAAAAGAGCGTGAAATCAAAATGAGCCAGTTGCGTACGGTCAGCAAAGCGGAGAAAATCATTTTCCCGATTGTAGTTACCGTTCTCTGCGTTTTGATTTTGCCGTCGGTCGCGCCCCTGCTCGGTATGCTGATGCTTGGAAACCTGTTTAAAGAGAGCGGCGTTACCGACCGTTTGAGCGACACCGCACAAAACGCACTTTGCAATATTGTCACAATTTTGCTCGGTGTAACCGTCGGCGCAACCGCTGAGGGCAAAACCTTCTTAGATCCCAAGACCATTGCTGTTATCGTAATCGGTCTGTTGGCGTTTATGTTCTCTACTGTCGGCGGCATACTGTTTGCCAAACTTTTAAATGTCATTACCAAAGGTAGAATCAACCCCTTAATCGGTTCCGCGGGCGTTTCCGCCGTGCCGATGGCGGCGCGCGTTGCACAGGTTGAGGGCAGAAAATATAACCCCTCGAACTTCCTTTTGATGCACGCTATGGGGCCCAATGTTGCAGGCGTTATCGGCTCTGCCGTCGCCGCAGGCTATTTGATGATGGTGTTCGGGAAATAACACTGCAAATTATTTCAGGGACTGTTTCTTTAAAGAAGCAGTCCCTGTTTTTTATTTTCTCTTATTGCAATGTTTATCAAAACTCGGGTTAAAGGCATAGAAATTCTTTTCATTCAATTTATCGGTTGCAAGCCGCAAGCCTTCACCAAAGCGCTGATAATGGACGATTTCGCGTTCACGCAGGAATTTTATCGGCTCGCGCACATCGGGGTCATCAACCAAACGCAAAATATTGTCATATGTGGTACGCGCCTTCTGTTCTGCCGCCAAATTCTCGTGTAAATCGGTTATGACATCGCCTTTTGACTGCAAATAGGTCGCCGTAAACGGCATACCGCTTGCCGCCAGCGGATATACGCCGGTGGTATGGTCCACAAAATAGGTATCATAGCCGCTTCTTTTGATTTCTTCCATCGATAAATTTCGAGTTAATTGGTACACAATCGCGCCAATCATTTCCAAATGCCCGAGTTCTTCCGTGCCGATGTCCGTCAAAAGTCCTTTGAGTTCGGCGTACGGCATAGAAAACCGCTGGGACAAATACCGTAAGGAAGCGCCCAATTCGCCATCGGGACCGCCATACTGACTAATTATGATTTGCGCGTATTTCGGATTGGGGTTCTTAATGTTTACGGGATACTGTAATTTCTTCTCATACTGAAACATAACTTACTTCGCACACTCCTCTATATCCCACGGCCACGGATTTTTCAGCCACGCCACACCCGAACCGCTATGCGGCGTCAACGGGCCGAATTTTGCTTCAAAATCCGCAAGCAGTGCTTGGTATTGGGCGGCATATTTTTTAAGCCGCAACATAGCGTTCGTATCGTTTGGATGTGTATCTAAATACAAATGCAGTTCCCAAACCATAAATTGTGCCGCAGAAAGCGATTTAAGACATTTTTCTCGTTCACGAATCATCATACACATTTACCTCCCAAAAACGGCTTATCGAGGTCAGGAAACGCCGTTCCGATGCAAAGCGCTTTTTCTGCGGTATACATCGTTGTATTTGTTTGAAACGGCACGTATGCCATAGTCGTTACAGGGTTGCAAGGCAATTTGGATATTCCTGTATATTCTGTTGCCATATCTTCTGCGCAAGAGTCCTCTGTTTGCGGCTCTTTCTTTGGGCATTCGCAATACTCCAAATACTCTTTCAATGTGTTCTCTCCTTTTGTTCGGAACCTCCTCCTATTGCAGTGTATGCCGCAAAAGCAATTTTGCGAAAAAAAGAGCCTTAACCTTTCGGTTAAGGCTCTTACAGTCACAAGATGCACAGACATTACAGGACATAAATGACAACATCACGACTGCCCCACTGTCTGCATTCAGACTCTGTATTCATAAATAAGTCTACTGTAAATTTACCTTTTTTTACAAATCCGCCTGTATCCGCCGCAATTGCGTAACCGTAGACGATACCGTCTGTCGATACAATCCACAGTTCGCTGCCGTAGGGAATTTGTTTGGGATTAACCGCAATATACCCCGGCTGAACCGTTCTGCCGCTTGCGGTTTTTGAACCCGGTGCTGCGGTGTAAGCCGCCGCTTTCCCGGTAATAATCTGTTTATACTCCGTCGGTGCGCCGTTCTCAATTTGCAAAGATGCGGGCTGTGCCAATTCGGAAATCGGCTTGCCGCCGTTCCGTAAACTTGCAACTGCAACCGCCTTTTGTTTTGTACCGACCGTAGTAACCTGCGGAACGGCTTCTTTTAAAATCGTTTCGGAAAGCACTTCGGAAGAGGCATAGACGCCGTCAACGATTTTATCGCAATAGGTTACGGTTTTTGTACCGTTTTCCCCTGCCTGCGTTACCGTGCTCTCACCCTTATACATTGCAGAGGACTTCACGGTCTTTTTCGCAAATGCAATCGTTTCATTTACGGTGCGTTCCGTATAACTCACTCGGTACACCGTAATGTCCAGATTATCATACAGTGCATCGGTTACGGCGGGAGTCACCTCATCATTTTCGCCCAGAGTTACATTGGCTTGCGCTAATGCATCTGCCACAGTACCTTCTCCGATAAGCAATGCATTTGTTACGCCGTCGGCGGTAACATTGATGTGATAAGCATTGGTCAATTTTACAATCAGTCCGTTATACAGTACGGTATCGGTCGGAACACTAATCAACTGACCTTCTTCCACAGTGACGCAAAGTTCAGAAAGCAAATCCGCTACTGTACCGGCGCATTCGATTTGTGTGCGCTCGCCGTACAAATTCACAAATGTGACGGAGGCGGCACGGTAAATTGTAATGACGCTGTCTGCGCCGGGGGTAAAATCGTCCAAAGACAACTTATCTTTTGCAGACAATACAATGTTTGCCTGCTCCACAATTTCGTATGCATCATTTTTTGATGTTTCTACTCTTGTGATTTCCGAACCGTCATAAATGTCAACGACATACGGGTTCGGGGCGGCAGCAAAAGCAGTTCCTGCGCACAGCACGGCAAATGCCATAATGAGCGCCGTAACCTTCCACAAGGTCACGCGGGTCGCTTTTACATACCCTTTTAATTCAGTAATCATCATTCTGCTCCTTTAACTCATACCTCCTCGAGGATCTGTGCGAGAAGAGGCTGTTGGACGCCAACCCATTCGAAAAAAGAGAAGTATTTGAACGGATTTTCACGGCGCCACGGTTATTATCGCTTGTGACATCGGCAATTATATTTCCAAGATTTCTAATTGTCAAATTTTTAAAATTAAAGTTTTTATTAAATTTGCACAAATCAGATTTCCTAAATCTGTCAAAATAAAGGGTTTTCAGGTTGGTTTTTGAACATTCGTTCTAAAAACAGGGTGAATATTTGTGTAAAAGTTAAAAATCTAACAAATCCGCACAAAAGGGGTAAAAATGGGGGAAAATAACCGCTTTTCAGGTGAATTTTACCCGTATTTCCAATTATAGTATATGCTTTTTTCGAAAAAGTATGCATATTTGAATTTTTACCGTATGATGAGCACGGCTCAAATGGTACAATGCAGACTTTTTGAGGGTTTTTCTCCCCACAAAGCGCCATAAAGCGCGATAAAAACAGCATACAAAATGCACTTTTTTGTTTTTTGAAAAATTATAGTAATTTTTAAGCGAATATGTTATACTGTTAGCAAGCAAAATCACAGCAAAAGGCATTGCAAAAAGAATTGTATATATAATAGTATAGGGAAATTTTCTTATGAAAGAGTTTATCATTACAAAAAATGATGCCGGTCAGCGGCTCGACAAATTTTTACACAAAACCGTACCGAATCTGCCGCAATCCTTACTTTACAAATCCATTCGCACAAAAAATATCAAAGTAAACGGCAAACGGGCGGAAATTTCCACGCGGCTTTGCGAGGGTGACTCAGTAACAGTGTTTGTCGCTGATGAATTCCTTGCACAATCGGAAACAACCTATGATTTTTTGCGTGCGGGCAAGGCGCTTGATATTGTTTACGAGGACGAAAATTTACTTTTACTCAACAAAAAGGCCGGAGTTCTTTGTCACCCCGATGACCGTGAGTATATTGACACGCTCATCGGGCGTGTAAAACGCTATTTATATGACAAGGGTGAATACTTGCCACAGCAAGAAAATTCCTTTACACC
>CAMGGF010000109.1 GCA_946055445.1 uncultured Ruminococcus sp.
AAATGTGCCCGCGCCGCCCTCGCCGAACTGCACATTCGATCCCGGGTTAACTTCGCTCGTCTGCCAAAAATTTTTAACGCTGTTTTGCCGCTGTTCCACGCACTCGCCGCGTTCAAGCACCAACGGGCAAAGCCCTGCGCGCGCCAAAAGCAATGCGGCAAACATACCTGCGGGGCCAAAGCCCACCACCACGGGGCGCAAATCGGTTTTGCGGCGATTTGCGGGCAGGGTATACGCATATTGCTCTGCCTTTGTGATTTTCGGGTTGTGCACCTTGCGAAGCACCTTCTCCTCGTCGCCGTGCAGCGCAACATCTATCGCATAAATAAATTTAATCTCGTTCTTTTTGCGGCAGTCGAGCGATTTTCGAAAAATCGAAATGCTTTTGATTTCTGCCGTGGGAATTTTCAGCGCTTTCGCCGCCAAGGAAGGCAATTTTTCCTCGTCTTCCTCTAACGGAAGTTTGATTTCATGAATGCGTATCACTTGAAAACTCCTTTACAATGGATTCCCCTGCCGCGCGGCCCGAACTCCACGCCCATTGCAGATTATAGCCGCCGCAACCGCCGTCTACATTGAGCGCCTCGCCGCAAGCATATAGATTTTTGATGCGCTTGGACTGCATTGTCTCGTCATCAAATTCGCGGCAATCCGCGCCGCCCGCCGTCACCTGTGCAAAATCAAAGTCACGCACGCCCGTCACATAAACGGTAAACGCGGTACTTTCTTCCGAAAAGCGCGCAAGGCGGTGTTTGGTAAGCGATGCACAAGGCTCGTCCTTGCGTATACCGCACCGCAGAAGCAACGCGTTGCCGAGTGCTTGCGGCAAAATGCCTTGGGCGAGCGTTTCCGCTGTTTTTTGCGGATTTTCTGTCACCGTGGTTTGCAAAAACGCCGCAACATCGGGCGCCGTCATTCCCGACAAGCAATTTAACTTTACAGAGAATTTTTCATTCGGCTCGGTAGCAACAAACCGTGACAACTGCATAATCGGAATACCCGAAAGCCCGTATTCGGTAAACTGCACCTCGCCCGTGATTGCATACACCGTTTTTCCGTTTTTGAGAAGCGTTACATCGCATACTTGCCGCACGCCTTTTAACGATTTCGGGAAATCGGCGCATTCGAGCGCGGTCAGCGCGGGTGCGGGTGGTATGATTGTATGCCCTAACGCATCAAGTAACCTGTACGCACCGCCGTCCGTGCCGTGTTTCGGCGCGGCAGAGCCGCCTGCACAAATCAATACAATATCCGCGGGGATTTCGCCGTTGAGCAAAAATCCACCGTTCTGCGTTTGTATATTCGTAATTGCACAGTCGGTACAAATTTGCACGCCGCATTTTTGCGCTTCGGCGCAAAGAATTTCACGCACCGCCGAAGCCTGCCCCGACAAAGGATAGACGCGCCCCATCGCTTCGGTTTTGCAAAGCAAGCCCATTTCGCGGAAAAACGCAATGTTTTCCTGCGGGGAAAAACGCGCAAGCGCCGTCGCGGCAAACGCGCGGTCACCGAAATAGTCCGCAGGGGACAACTCGATATTGGTGAGATTGCACCGCCCGTTTCCCGTTGCGAGCAACTTTTTTAAAGGCTTTTGCAGTTTTTCGTAAATCGTTACTGTAAAGTCTTTCGACTTTCGTGCGATTGTAATTGCCGCGGCAAATCCGGACGCACCGCCGCCGATAATGGCCACTCGTTTCATACCGTTTCCCCCGCCTGCATCGTTTTTTCTTCCAAATATGCATACATTTTATCTATGGTTTCCGCGCTTAATATGTGCTCCATACGGCAGGCGTCCGCCTCGGCATTTTCTTTGGATACGCCGAGGGTATGCACCAAAAACCGCTGAATCATATTGTGTCGCCGCAGGACATTTGCGGCACACGATTCCCCTGCGGGCGTTAACACAATGCCGCCGTATGCTTCGTGCTCTAAAAAGCCTTTTTCCTTAAGCACCCCGACCGCGTGCGTCACGCTGGGTTTTGACACTGCCAAAAATGATGCCAAATCCGTGACGCGCACATGGGCATTTTTCGACTTTTGCGAAAGTATAAATATCGCTTCCAGATAATCCTCAGCCGAAGCGGTCATATTTTTCTGCTCCATTTTCCTTCGTTTCCTTTTCCGCGCACTGTGCGCAATCTCTTGTTTTACAGCCGCTGCACCCGTCGCATCCGTTACAGCCGCAACAGCCGCCGTCCTTTTTTGTAAAGTTTTTTACCTTTACAATAATCAGCACCGCAATCGCCGCCAAAGCCAGTGTTAAAATGATAATATCTGCCAAAGACATACAAAACACCCCTTATAAAACCACCTTGCAGATATTATATACTATGAACGTCACAATCCACGCGACAACCGCTTGAAAACCGAGCGCAATCACCGTCCATTTGCGTGAATTCATTTCACGGCGCAGCGTTGCCACCGCCGCCATACACGGAATAAACAACAGGCAAAACACCATAAACGAATACGCGGCGGCGGGGGTATATGCCGCAGCAATCACTTCGGAAATTGCACCGCTGTCCCCTGCGCCGTGCAAAATCCCCATTGTGCTGACAATGGATTCACGGGCGATGAGCCCCGACAGCATAGAAACCGACGATTTCCAATCGCCGAACCCAAGCGGCGCAAATATCGGCGCAATAAACGCCCCGATTGTGCCGAGAATACTCTCTTCGGAATTTTCCACATGCTGTAAACCGAAACTGAAATACTGGCAAAACCAAATCACAACGCTCGCGCCCAACAGCACCGTGCCCGCTTTGGTCATAAAGTCTTTGATTTTGTCATACAAATGCAAGCCGAGTGTTTTTGCTGTGGGCATACGGTACGGCGGCAGTTCCATTACAAACGGCGCGTGCCCGCCTTTTAAAACAGTCTTTTGCAAAATGAACGCCGAAATCACGGCAATCAACATACCGAGCAAGTAAAGGCTCCCGACCACAAGCCCGCGATGTGACGGAAAAAAAGCCAAAATAAACATTGAGTACACAGGCATTTTCGCACTGCACGACATAAAGGGAATGAGCATCATCGTAATACGGCGGTCTTTTTCATTTTCGAGCGTGCGTGTAGCCATAATCGCAGGCACGGAACAACCGAAGCCCATAATCATCGGCACAAACGATTTGCCCGAAAGCCCAATGGAGTGCAGTGCCCTGTCCATAATAAACGCCGCGCGCGACATATAACCGCTGTCCTCTAAAATAGAGAGGAAGAGGAACAAAAGCAAAATTTGCGGAAAGAACGAAAGCACCGCGCCCACGCCGCCGATGACGCCGTCGCATACAAGCCCGACCGCCCAATCGGACGCCCCGACGCCGATTAACATTTCGCGCACCCACGAAGCAAAGGTTTCGTTAATCAGCCCGTCCACAAGGTCCGTTAGGTTTGCGCCCAACGCCCCGAAGGTGATATAGAAAATCAACAGCATCAGCCCGAAAAACAGCGGGATTGCCAAATACTTGTTGGTCACCACGCGGTCGATTTTGTCGGAAAGCGTTAAATGCCCCGCCTCGTGCGCGCGCTTGACGCATTTTTCGGTTACGGCGCAAATGAATTTGTATTTTTGGTCGGCAATGACCATTTCGCGGTCAATATTTTTCGTTTCCAACTCCGAAACGATGGACTCCACACACGAAAGTTTGGTATCGCTCAAATTCAAGGTTTGCAAAGTCGGCTCGTCGCCCTCAATCAGTTTCACCGCCGACCAGCGAAGCGGCAAATCTTTGCTTGCGCAGTCCGGAGCAATCAGTTCTTCAATCCGCAACACCGCTTTGCGCACAAGTCCCGTATAAATGTCGGGCGGCGCGCACATATTGCAGTGCTTATCCATATGTTTGCCTCTGGTGTCACAGCCATGCATCGCCTCGTGATTGGCGGCATGCAGAAGTTTATGTATCCCCGTCCCCTTTGCGGCGGAAATCGGCACGATTTTGATGCCAAGCATCGCGGAGAGCATTTCCACATCAATACTGTCGCCGTTTTTCTCGACCATATCAATCATATTTAACGCAATAACCATCGGTTTGCCGAGTTCTGCAAGTTGCATACTCAAATAGAGATTGCGTTCCAAATTGGTGGCGTCCACAATATTGACAATCAAGTCGGGTTTTTCGTCGATAATGTAATTGCGGGTGACGATTTCTTCCATCGAATAGGGCGACAGCGAATAAATCCCCGGCAAGTCAACAATAGACGCGTCCATATTGTCATGGGTGATTTTCCCCTCTTTTTTCTCCACGGTTACGCCCGGCCAGTTGCCGACATATTGGTTCGACCCCGTAACCGCGTTAAACAGCGTGGTTTTGCCGCAGTTGGGATTGCCCGCAAGGGCATAACGGTACCCCATATTTATGCCTCCGTTTCCACTGTGATTTCCTGTGCTTCTGCTTTGCGCAGGCTCAATTCGTAACCGCGCACATTGATTTCCAGCGGGTCGCCCATCGGCGCCGCTTTTCTCATAATCACCACCGCGCCGGGCGTAATGCCCATATCAATAATGTGGCGGCGCACCGCGCCCGTGCAGTTTAAAGAAACCACCTTGCTTTTTTGCCCGATTTTCAGTTTTGTCAACGGAATTATCATAGCATTTCCCTCTTAGAGTTCTATTTGACTAACAAAGTTATACATAACTAACTTTTATGTTGCTATTATACTGCATTTCCAAATCCCTGTCAATCGTGCACAAGGAAAAAAACGCACAAAAATGCAAATGAAAAAAAGGTTGTCCTTTGTGAGAAACAACCGCATACAAACAAAAAACCCGCAGCACTTTGTACTGCGGGGAAAGGAACAAAAATGATTATTGCGCCTTAAACGGATTGCAGGCATCTACGGTGCGGCGCACTTTTTGCTTGCCTTTTTCGTCTAAAATGCGGTAGCCTGCCAAAAGTTCGCGCTCCTCGCGCGTTAAAGCCGAAACCAGTTCTTCGGCACGCGCGGTTTTGTATGTTTCGGTTTGGTCACAAAGTTTTTCGGGGTGTTGCAAATCAATATTCAAAATGAAATCAATACTGACCGAAAAAATCTTCGCAAACGCATCTAACAGCATAATGTCCGGTGTATTTTTGCAAAGTTCGTATGCGGTATAGGTAGTACGGTCGATTTGCAAAATTTCCGCAATTTGCTGTTGTGTATAATTATTCGCCTTACGCAACAAACGCATTTGTTTTGCGAGGTCGGGATTTTTCATCATAAAACAATCACCTTTTTTCATAACGGTTTGCGGCG
>CAMGGF010000110.1 GCA_946055445.1 uncultured Ruminococcus sp.
GAACAACACTGAGGTTGTTCCCTACGGTTGTAGGGGCGATTCACGAATCGCCCGTGGATTTTGATGTAATTTTATGCGGGCGTGGAAGCCCGCCACTACGCGCACGAAATGCATTATACAGGGCAAGCCCCCGCCCTACCGTGTAAATACAATAAATAAAAATTTATTACAGCAAACTTCTGCCCTCTAACGCGCGGGTCAGGGTGACTTCGTCGGCATATTCCAAATCCGCGCCGACGGGTACGCCATAGGCAAGGCGCGTGACCTTAATCCCCAACGGCTTTAACAGCCTGCCGATATACATTGCGGTCGCCTCGCCCTCCACAGTGGGGTTGGTCGCCATAATCACTTCATTGACGGTATCGTCCTGCAAGCGCGCAAGGAGTTCTTTTACCGTTAAATCGTCCGGCCCCACCCCGTTCATCGGCGAAATGGCACCGTGCAGAACATGGTAAAGCCCCTTGTATTCGTGCGTGCGTTCAAACGCAATGACATCGCGCGGATTTTCCACCACGCAAACGGTGGTTTTGTCGCGCGCGTCGTTTTGACAAATCGGGCAAATCTCGTCCTCCGTCAAATTGCGGCAAACGGCACACTGGTGGATTTTTTCGTGCGCGCCCACAATTGCGCCGGCGAGCGTGCGGGCTTCTTCGTCGGAAAGTCCCAACACATAAAACGCCATACGCTCCGCCGATTTTGTACCGACAGAGGGCATTTTGCGAAATTCGTCAATCAGCGTTTCTAAAATCGGAATGGAGTACCCCATTAAAACAGCCCACCCATGCCGGGGATACCTTGCAGTCCGCCGGTGATTTTGCCCATTTCGCGTTCAGCAGTTTCGTCGGCTTTGCGCATTGCTTCATTGAGCGCCGCCAACAGCAAATCTTCCAGCATATCGGGCTCTTCGGGGTCCATTACCTCGGGTTTGATGTGAATGGCCTTAATCTCGTGCGAGCCGTTCACGGTGACATCGACCGCGCCGCCGCCCGCAGACGCCGAATACTCCGCCACGGCAAGTTCTGCCTGCACGGCTTCCATATTCGCCTGCATTTCCTGCAATTTTTTCATCATATTGCCGCCTGTGGGACCTTGATTGGGAATTCTTGCTTTCATAGTCTATTCTCCTCTTTCGGTGAAAGTAAATGCATGTTTATTGTTCAATAATTTGCACGCCGAGCGTTTCGGCGCGGCTTAACAAATCGGCAAGCGGGTCTTTTTTCGGCAGTTCAGGCTGTGCACCGCCGACAGCGGGCGCTTGATTGTTATTAAAAATCCCGAGTTTGTATTTCACACCCGTAACATCGTACACCGCACGCACAATGCAGTTGGCGTGCGAGCCCGTTTGCAAAAAGCGTTCGAGCATTGGGTTTTCGCTTTTGATCAGTAAATACTCCCCGCGTACAACCGCAGACGAATCTTGCATATGCGGCACAAGCGGGCGGTCAATCGCCGCCAAACGCTCCAACGCCTCTGCCCATTTCGCAAATTCGGTTTCCGCAGGCGCTTTTTGCACCGTTTCGGGTTTGTCCGCTGATTTTGCCGACGGCGGCGGTGCGGGCACCTCACGCTGCACGGCGGGTTTTTCCGCTTGCGGCGCGATTTTTTCAGGTGCAGGCACGGTTTGCGGCGTGGATTTCTCCGCATTTTCTGTAATGGTGTTCGACTTTACAGCCGTTTGGAATACCCCTGTATCCAATCGCCGTTCCAATTCCGCTACACGGGAAATTAAAGCGTTCACATCGGTATCCAACTGCGGGTCGGCAAGGCGCAACAAAGCCATTTCCACCGCGGTGCGACCGCTTGCCCCCGCCTTTAAACGAACGGCGGTTTCATTTAGTATATCCATTGCCGCCAAAATGCGCGAGAGTGTAAAGTCCTGCGCCTGTGCAGCAATTTTTTCGAGTTCTGCCTGCGGGCAGATGATTAAATCTTTGTAATTCGGCACACTGCGCGCCAGCATCATATTGCGGAAGTGTGATAACAGGTCGGCAATTAAGCGTTCCATATTGCAGGCGTTTTGGTACAACTCGTTCAACAGCGTCAGCGTTTTTGCACTGTCGCGCGAGGCGACCGCCGCAGTCAGCGCAAACAGGTGTTCGCGCCCCGCAAGCCCCGCCGCATCGCTGACTACCGCTTCGGTGATTTCTGCCCCGTAAGCGGCACAGCGGTCTAAAAGCGAAAGCGCGTCACGCATCGCGCCGTCCGAAATACGGGCAATGAGCATAGCGCCGTCCCCAGTCAGCGCAATATTTTCTTCCTTTGCCACAAACAAAAGCCGTTCGGCAATGTCCTGCGGCTCAATCCGCTTAAAATCGAACCGCTGACAGCGGGAAAGTATGGTAGACGGAAGTTTGTGCACCTCGGTGGTTGCCAAAATGAATTTGACATGCTCGGGCGGTTCTTCCAGTGTTTTTAACAGCGCATTGAACGCGCCCGTTGAGAGCATATGCACCTCATCGATAATATACACGCGGTATTTTGCGGCAGTGGGCGTGTAATTCGCTTCTTCGCGCAAATCGCGGATATTGTCCACACCGTTGTTGGAGGCGGCATCGATTTCAATGACATCCAAAACCGCGCCGCTGTCAATGCCGCGGCAGGTGTCGCATTGATTGCAAGGACTGCCGTCCACAGGATGTTCGCAGTTTACGGCTTTTGCCAGAATTTTGGCGCAGGAGGTTTTGCCTGTACCGCGTGAGCCTGTAAACAGATAGGCGTGCGAAAGCCTGCCGCTTTTGACCGCGCCCGAAAGCGAGGCGGTTACATGCGGCTGCCCGACCACATCCGCAAAAGTCTTGGGACGCCATTTGCGGTAAAGCACCTGATACATCGAAAACCCTCCCGAAATATAAAAAATACCTTAACTCGGTCATGCACCGTGCAGGTGAATCTGCGGCGCACCTCGCTGACCGCTTAATGCTGCTCGGTTCCCCGCCTGACATGGTTCACGGAGCGTTGTCGCACAGGACCCACACGGCACACGACCCAATTAAGGTAGAATTATTATACTATGAATTTTCCCCGATTGCAAGAGAAAATATTACAGATTTTCTGTTGTGATTTCGACATATATTTGCTATAATATATGTAATTCTGTAAAATGCTGTAAATGCACCCGATTGCGGAGGAAGTTTATGTTTAACATCGTTCCCCAGCCCAATGAAATCATCATTACCGGCGGTAAAACCTGTTTTACGCTCACGCCTGACACCACCATATCGAAAGCGCCGTATATTGATGAGTTCCGCGACTTCTTGAAAAAGCAGTTTGATATTCGTATTCACCGCGATAATGAAAACACCGAAAATGCAATTTTATTGCAGGTGACCGATGAAATCGACAATGACGAGGGGTACAGACTCGTTTGCCGTGACGGCAGTATTTACATTTACGGCAAAACCGACGCAGGCTGTTTTTACGGTCTGCAAACCTTAAAGCAACTTTTACTGCAAGGTATGGGGCAAATTCCCGATATGTTCATCGAGGATGCCCCGCGATACAAATGCCGCGGCTTGTGGCTCGGCGCAGGGAAATACGCTTGGACGGAAAAAGAACTGAACCGTTTGACAGACCTGCTTGCGCTGCACAAATTTAATGTTTTAGAGTCGGAAATCCCTTTTGCAGAGATTTTTCCCGAAAAGACGCTTTGCGAAATTGAAGAATACTGTCAGCGCCGATTTGTAAAACTCCGTGCAGCGGTGCAAAGCGATGATATGCTTTCTTATGATTTGACCGCGCCCTACGGCACAATCAACTTAAAACAAACATACGCACGCGAAGCCGAACCCGAGAAAGCCGTGTGCGGCATACAGGCAAAACTGCATATGCGATACATTGCAAACCGAAACCGCGCAGACTACTGCATTTTCCCGCGGCTCGGTGCAATTGCGGAAACCGCGTGGTCCGCACCCGAGGAAAAATGCTACGAACGGTTCGAAGCAGGATTGCCGGAATACTTTGATTTGCTCAACGCATATCATATCCATTATGCGACCATAAAACAAGCCATACCCTCTTTTGTGCGCGGCAGGGTACAGTACATTTGGCATATGCTCCAAAAAGCAAAATAAGCAGACGGTTCTGCTGAAAATACAGATAAAAGAAACAGAGGTGTTTACTTTGGCAAAAGCGAAATATGTGCTTGCGCTTGACCAGGGCACAACCAGTTCACGCGCCATTTTATTTGACAAACGCGGCAACATTGTGGCAAAATCCCAACACGAATTTAATCAGATTTATCCGATGCCCGGTTGGGTGGAACACAATGCGATGGAAATTCTCTATTCGCAGTTTCAGGCGGTTACAGAGGTTATTTCCGCCAACCGCATTTTCACCTCGGACATTGCCGCGATTGGTATTACCAATCAGCGCGAAACCACGATTTTGTGGGACAAAGGCACAGGCAAGCCGATTTACAACGCGATTGTGTGGCAATGCCGCCGCACTGCCGAACTTTGCGAAGACATCAAAAAAGACGAGGAACTGACCGCGTATATACAGGAACATACCGGTCTTGTGGTGGACGCGTACTTTTCCGCAACCAAAATCAAATGGGTGCTTGACAATGTGCCGGGTGCGCGTATTTTGGCGGACGCGGGGCAACTGCTGTTCGGCACGGTGGAAACTTGGCTGATTTGGAATTTAACCGGCGGTAAAGTACATATTACGGACTATTCCAACGCCTCGCGCACGATGCTGTTCGATGTTGATAAACTTTGCTGGGACGAACACATTTGCAACGCGTTAAATATCCCGATGAACATTTTGCCGAAACCCGTTCCGTCAAGCCAAGTGTACGGCGAAGTTGCCCCCGGAATTTTGGGGTTTGAAGATATTGTCGGCGTACCGATTGCCGGCGCAATCGGTGACCAACCCGCCGCGCTGTTCGGGCAAGGCTGTTTCGAGCCCGGACAGGCGAAAAACACTTACGGCACGGGCTGTTTCTTACTGATGAACACGGGCGAAACCCGCGTACAGTCCAAAAACAACCTTGTTACAGGTGTTGCATGGGGCATCGGCGACAAGGTAGAATACGCCATTGAGGGCTCGGCATTCAACGCAGGTTCTGTCATTAAATGGCTGCGGGACGATTTACGGCTGATTGACTCCGCACGCCGCTGTGACGAATTGGCGGAAAGTGTGGAAAACGCCAACGGCATCTATTTTGTGCCTGCCTTTACGGGGCTCG
>CAMGGF010000111.1 GCA_946055445.1 uncultured Ruminococcus sp.
AAGTGCGATATTTGCCACAGCGATGTGGTGCAAAAATCCAAAGATGTTTGGTATTTGCGCATTACCGAATACGCCGACAAACTGCTTGAAGGCTTGGAAAAGGTGGATTATCTGCCGAATGTCAAGCAACAGCAAGTGAACTGGATTGGGAAATCCCGCGGCGCGTTTGTGAATTTCACCTTAAAAGATATTCCCGAAACCCTGCGGATTTACACGACCCGCCCCGACACGCTGTTCGGTGTGACCTTTATGGTTATGGCGCCCGAACATCCGTTAATTGACAAATACCAGGACCGCATTGCCAATATGGACGCGGTCAAAGACTACCGCGCCGAATGCGCGAAAAAGACCGAATTTGAGCGCACGCAGTTGGTGAAAGACAAAACCGGCGTGAAACTGGATGGGTTGACGGCGGTGAACCCCGTTAACGGTAAGGAAATCCCGATTTATATTTCGGACTATGTTATGATGGGCTACGGTACGGGTGCAATTATGGCGGTGCCCGCGCACGATGGGCGCGACTATGATTTCGCCAAGAAATTCGGTATCGATATTATCGAAGTCATCAAAGGCGGTGACATCACAAAAGAAGCCTATACCGGCGACGGCGAAATGGTCAATTCGGATTTTCTGAACGGTATGGATAACAAAAAAGATTCCATTGCCGCAATGATTACATATTTGCAGGAAAAAGGCATCGGCGAGGGCGGCGTACAGTACAAAATGAAAGACTGGGCGTTCAATCGCCAGCGCTATTGGGGCGAGCCGATTCCGATTGTGCATTGCCCGAAATGCGGTATGGTTGCCGTGCCGTACGAAGAATTGCCGCTGAAACTTCCCGAAGTCGAAAACTTTGAACCCGGCTCGGACGGCGAAAGTCCGCTTGCGAAAATCGAAAGTTATGTCAACTGCAAATGCCCGCAATGCGGCGGCGACGCAAAACGCGAAACCGATACAATGCCGCAGTGGGCGGGTTCGTCTTGGTATTTCCTGCGGTATATCGACCCGCACAACGAGGGGGCATTTGCCGATTTTGACAAACTGAAATACTGGATGCCTGTCGATTGGTACAACGGCGGTATGGAGCATGTCACCCGCCACTTGATTTATTCGCGGTTCTGGTATAAATTCCTCTATGACCTCGGCTTGGTGCCGTATGAGGAGCCGTACCAGAAACGCACCGCGCAGGGCTTGATTTTGGGGCCGGACGGCGTGAAAATGTCTAAATCCCGCGGCAATGTCATCGACCCGAACGAAGTGGTGGATTCTTTCGGTGCCGATGTATTGCGCACCTATGTTCTGTTTATGGGCGACTATGAAAAAGCCGCGCCGTGGTCGGAAAGTTCGGTGAAAGGCTGCAAACGCTTTATTGACCGTATTTGGAACTTGCAGGAAATCTTAAAAGACGGCGACGCGTATTCCGCAAAATTGGAAACGCCGTTCCACAAAACCGTGAAAAAGGTTACAGAGGATATTGAAAACCTCAAATACAATACGGCAATCGCCGCGTTGATGACGCTCTTAAACAATATTTATGACGCGGGCGAAATCAACCGCGCAGAACTGCAAACCCTGCTCATTTTGGTCAATCCCTTTGCGCCGCATGTGACCGAAGAAATGTGGGCGTCCTTAGGGTACGGCGAAATGCTCGCGAAAGACGCGCAATGGCCGTCCTATGACGAGTCGAAATGCGTAGATGCAACGGTCGAAATCGTGGTGCAAATCTGCGGCAAAATCCGTGCGAAACTGCATGTTCCCGCCGAGATTTCCGCAGAGGATGCCATTGCCCTTGCAAAAGCAGAGGCGCGCGTTGCGGCAGAAATTGTGGGCAAAACGATTGTGAAAGAGTTGTATGTCAAAGGAAAACTCGTCAACATCGTTGCCAAATAATTGTTGCAAAACAAAAACAGCAGACAGAGTGTTTTAAAAACGCTCTGTCTGTGGAGTTTACGGTGAAATTTATGCATACTTTCGTAAAACGATTGCTTGCGGCGGTACTGATTTTTGCACTGACCGTGCCGATTTGCACAGAGGTTGTAAAAATTCGCGACCGACAGGCGGTGCTGGCGGCAATCGCACAGCAGACAGCGTATCCCGACGGCTTTGCGGAGTCGGAATTTGCCGCGCGCACCGATGCACTTCGGGCGCTTGTGCAAAAGTCGGGGTTGAGTGAAGATGCAGATTTTTCCGCGAAAGTCAAAACAGCCTTTACGGAAATGTACCACCTTGCCGCCGAGGCGCTGACCGGCAAAATCAGCCCGACCGACGCGGATTTTGAACGACGCGCGCGTGCCGTGTTTGATTTGCTGTTTGAGTTGGACCGCCTTGTGCAAGCACAAAAAGCAGAGCCTGACTTGACCGCAAAAGACGGGTTTGTGGCGTTCGGTGCGTCAATCCTTTGGGATTTTATGGACTATTATGATGCCAAACGGTTAAGCACGCAGGAAATGAGCGCGGGCGTCAGCGTGCTGCATGATATACCCTATACGGAAAATGCCGACGCATACCAAACCTTGGATATTTACAGCCCCGAGGGCGCGAAAACCCCTTTGCCTGTCATTATTGATATTCACGGCGGCGGGCTGATGTACGGCAAAAAAGAATTGAACCGCATTTACGCGTCCCGCCTTGCCGAAAAAGGATATATTGTGATTGCGGTCAATTATCATCTTTGTCCCGATGTCTTGTATGACACGCAGGTGCGCGACCTGATGACCGCATATAAGTGGGTGGCAGAGAACGGAAAATCGTATAATTGCGACCTGAACAATGTATATTTGGTCGGCGACTCTGCCGGCGGGCAGTTGGCGTTTTATACCGCGCTTGTCAATACAAGCGAAGAACTGCGCACGCTGTATAACGCCCCCGAAACAGGGCTTTCTTTTAATGCGACAGGCTTGATTTCGGGTATGTACGATATAAAAAGCGGGTTTAACAGCGTTTTGATTTCGTGCATACTCGGCTACGAATATGCCGCGTCGCCGTATTACGATGTGTTGCAGCCCGAAGAAGTGATTGACAAAGGCACTTTACCGCCGTCTTATATTGTGACCAGCGCAAAAGACTTTTTGCGGCCCGCCTCCGTGCAGTTGGACGCGTTGTTGACCGAAAAGGGCATCGAACATCAGTTCCACGATTGGGAATTAACCATCAACCGTTCATCGGGGCACATCACAAGCGTGGCGTATCCCGATTTGGAAGAAAGCAAGGTTACGATTGACGAAATGCTTGCCTTTTTCGAAGCACATCGAAAATAAAGGAAATCAAAAAGCCTTTCGGAATTACCGAAAGGCTTTTGTTATGGGGTCGTTTCGTTTGCAAAATCAAAAATCTCAATAATACTTTCCACTTCTTCGCAAACGAGGTTGAACACACGCTTGCCGAGTGCGAAGAATGTTTCGTCGTTTTCTTTGCCGCAAAGCATAGAAAACGCTTTGGCGATTTGCGCGATTACGCTGTTGCTTTCCTTACGCACGGCAAGGTAATAAAAACTGTACTCCGCCCCGTCCGAAAATTCATCATAAAACGCGCGGTCACCGCTTTTAATGTTGCTGTAAAGCGCGTTGATGGCGGTGCTTTTGAGTACCGTGTTCGGCAAAATGCGGTTGATGGTGTACTCCGCCGCAAAAAACATTAGAATTTTGATTTGAAATACAATGCTTTGCGGGTAATCCAGTTTGCCGACCACCGGTTCCATACGGGTGAGCAGTTCTTTTTCCTTCAAAAAAATGCCGGAAAGATAGTCGCCGAGTTTTGCCGCCTTTTCGGTATTGCCGTTGGCGCGCTGTTCTTCCATTAAGGCAATCAGCCGCAATTCGTCATCGCAACTTTGCGCTTGCTTTTGCCCGAAAATTTTAATATCGCTGTCTTCCATACATACCCTCCTGTGGGGGATTTAAACCGTTTCCCCGCTTGCGGCGGCTTCCGCTGCTTTCTGCGCTTTCTTTGCCAACCGCTTTTGCTTTGCTTTGTAGCCGAGCAGTTTGCTTACTGCGTCATCCGGTGCGGACACATCGCCCAAAGAAACCTGATGTAAATTGTAAAGCCCGTGAAAATCCGTACCGCCCGTCATCAACAGTTTGTTTTTGGTGGCGATTTTTTTCAACTGTGCTTGCTGTTCTTCATTTGCCGACGGATGCCAAACTTCAATGCCGTCCAAGCCGTTTTCCATCAAACGCGGCAGAGAGTCCAAATTGTCATACATAAACGGATGCGCCAAAACGGCAATGCCGCCCGCATCGTGAATGGCGGTAAGTACCTCTGCAATGTCGGCATATTTCGGCGTGACTAAAATGTTGCCCGGCACGGATTTGTCAAACAAAGTGCGGTACAGATCGCCGTAAATTTCCGTGGTAAACCCGCATTCCATCAGCGCCTGCATCATATGTTGTTTGTATATGTTCGTTGAGCCGGTCGCGCATTTCACGATAAATTCCGCCGAAACGGGGTAGCGCTTGGCAATTTGCAACATCATATAGTGCGCCGCTTTTTTACGAATCAAAGAATTGCGGTGGCACAGCCCTTCCAAACGGTCGGGAAATTCGGGCAGATAGCAAAGCAAATGCACTTTTTTGCCGGTCTCGGTATCGGTTGCGGACAGTTCTACCCCCGGAATGACCTGCACGCCGAACCGTTCCCCTATGATTTTGCCGCGCACGGTGCCCGCCAAACAATCGTGGTCGGTAATGGCGATAGTGCCGACGCCGCGCTTTTTCGCAAGTGTAATTAAATCTTCAATCCCCAGTGAGCCATCTGACAATTTGGTATGGCAATGTAAATCTCCGCCCATATCTTTTCCTCCTTACTTCAAACAAAAGGAACCGCTACGCGGCACCGCACGCAAAAAATGCGGAATGCAGACGCAAATTACCGCAATATAGCATTTATAGAATAATTATACACGCTTTGTGCGGAAGTTTCAAGCGCGTTTCGCACAAAGTTTGCAAATGCATTGGGCTTTTTCGCCGTGAAATTCGCACAAAATCCGCGTCTTCGCGAAATTTATGCACAGCATTCTTATAGTATTCACAAATTTTTCCGCTTTACAGAAAAAAACAAGAAACCGTAAAAAAAGGATTGACAAAAGCAGACTTTATTTGTATAATAATTTCTGCCGCTGAAAAGCGTATGCTGCTATGGCTCAGGTGGTAGAGCACATCCTTGGTAAGGATGAGGTCA
>CAMGGF010000112.1 GCA_946055445.1 uncultured Ruminococcus sp.
TTATTCCGGCAGTTATCTAAAAAAGAAAGATTTTTTACAGTATGAAAAATTATTTGCTGACTTTGTCCTTTGACGGCACAAATTATCACGGCTGGCAGGTGCAGGAAAACGCCGTAACCGTGCAGGAAACAGTCCAAAATGCCGTCGAGCGTATTCTCGGCGTGCGGGAAAATATCATCGGTTGCAGTCGCACGGACGCATTTGTGCACGCGGATATGTTCTGTTGCAATATGCGCACCGTAAAAGAAATGGCGCCCGAAAAACTGCAAACCGCGCTCAATGCGGTTTTGCCGCGGGATATTGCCGTGCTCGAATGCGGCGAAGTGCCGTATGATTTCCACGCACGGTATGATTGCACGGGCAAAACCTATCGGTATTTGCTTTTAAATCGGCAGGTGCGTGACCCGTTTTACGAAAACCGCGCTTATCATTATCCGTGGCATTTGCATACCGAGTTTTTAAACGAGCAGGCACAGCAGTTTTTAGGCTTGCACGATTTTTCGGCATTTTGCGCGTCTAAAACCGCCGTGGAAGATAAAGTGCGGGAAATTCGGCGCGTGCAGGTTCGCCGTAACGGGGATTTTGTGGAGTTTTCGGTTACGGGGAACGGCTTTCTTTACAATATGGTGCGCATTATGGTCGGTACGCTGTTGGATTTAAACAGCGGCAAACTGCAACGGGATTCGATTCCCGATATCATCGCCGGCAAAGACCGCGCACAAGCGGGGGTAACAGCGCCCGCGCACGGCTTGTATTTGCATCATGTGGAGTATAACAGATAAAAAAGGGGGGCGTGGATATGGCAAAAAACGCTTCTGTGCCGCAGAAAAAAACGAAAAAGAAGTCGGCACAGCACCGCAAAAACCGTACCGTACAGGCGCGGACTATGTCGGTGTTAAAGGCAGTTTGTATGATTGCCGTTTTGCTGATTTTGATAATCATTGCGGCATATCGGTTTGGCAATATCACATTTTCAAGCGTGGGGGACTATTTTTCCACCTTGATTTCCGACACGAAAAACGGTGACGGTTACCCGTATTATTTTGAAAATACAAGTGTGGAAACCGTACAATCCATCGGTTCGGATTTGTTTGTGCTCGGTGATGACGCCACTTTTGTGCTGGACGCAACCGCAAGAAAACTCGGGTATACACAGCATACTTTTTCTACACCCGTTGCGCACAGCGTCGGCGGCAGAGTTTTGCTTTTGGATGTCGGTGAAAATACATTTCGTGTACTGTCTAAAACAAAGGTATTATATGAAGAAACTTTTCGGCATAAACTCTTAACGGGTGCTATCGGAAAAGACGGTACGGTGGCCATCGCTTCCCGCGGGGAGAGTTCGCAAAGTATGCTCACGGTATACAACAAAAATCATAAAGAGGTTTTTGTTTGGAACTGTGCCGCTGAAAATATTGTTGCCGTGGCGGTTTCCGACAACGGCAAACGCGCGGCGGTTTCGGTGGTCGGTGCCGCGAACGGCGAACTGTATTCCAAGGTGCATATTTTCGATTTTGCATATACAGAACCGATTACATCTTTTGAATTTGACACCGCTGTGTCGGGTGTATGCTTTTTAACGGGCAACCGTCTGCTTTTGTACGGGAAAAATGTGTTTACCGTCGTGAACGATACCGAAAAGGAATCGGAAGAGGATTTGTCGCTGAATACGCTTTCCAACCTTTACGCCGATGACCGCCATTTTACCGCCGCAGTGCTGTCAAAATACGGCAGTTCAGCGTCAAAAATCATCAAAGCCTATGACCGAAAAGGGAATTTGCTGTTTGAAACCGAACTTTCGGAAGGCGTGAAAGGGATTTCGTGCGACAATACTTATGTTTCCGTTCTGACGGACAGTTATTTGTATACTTACAATCGCAAAGGGGAGATTGTCGGCAAATCTGCGGTCGAGGCCGACTGCTTAAAGCCGATAACCGACGGGAAATACACCTATGTGTATGCGATGAGTGGCATTCAATGTTATAAATCCACCGCGTTTTCCGATGAACCCCCCGAAAAAACCGTTCCCGATACCACAGGGGCGGGAATCGCTTGATTTCTGTTGTCACAAAACAAAATATGTGCTACAATAAAAAAGAAAACGGAGGTGTTTTTCTTTATGATTTTGGATATTATTTTGCTCGTAATTTTGGTGGCGGCAATTGTGGCTTCCGCAAAAAAAGGCATTGTGCGAACCGTGCTTGAAATCGCCGCATTTGTACTGACGCTGGTGTTGGCGGCGCAAGTGGCCGCGCCGACGGCAAAAATGCTTTACAGTTCCTTTATGGAGGAACGCATCGAAGCCAAAATTGAGGATACGCTCACAACGGGTGAAGCGGCAACCAACAGCAAAAAAGCGGCGGTGCTGATTGACAGTCTGCCGGGATTTGCGAATAGTTACCTCGAAAAAACCGGCGTAGACACTGCACAACTGGCGCAAAAAATCGCAAGCGGAAAAGCAGGGGCGGACACGGCGGCATATCTCACCCGAGAATTTGCACAGCCGATTTGTGAAACCGCTTTAACGGGCATTATGTTTTTGCTTTTCGCCGCTATACTCGGTGTGATTTTGCAATTTGCGGCAAAGGCAATTTCAAAGGCGTTTGAACTGCCTGTTATCAAAACGGCGAATGCCGCTTTGGGCGGCGTGTTCGGCGCGGTGAAAGGCGCGGTCATTATTTATATTGCGGTGGCTTTGCTTGTGTTTATTGCGCCGCGCGGCAACACGGGTAAACTTCGCCAAATCGTGGACGACTCCCGCGTTGTGTCCTATACAGAGCAATATTTACCCGACTCTGTTTTCGGGGAAGGATTTTGAGGTGTAACCGATGAAAGAAAACTTGAAAAGCCTGTTTACAGGTTGCCTGACCGTGCCGAACTTGCTTTCCTTAATTCGCATTCTGCTGATTCCCGTGTTCGGTGTGCTGTTTTATCAGGGGCATATCGAATGGGCAGTCATCATTTTAGTGATTTCGGGGCTTACCGACTTTTTTGACGGTAAAATCGCCCGCCGTTTCAACCAAATCAGCGAACTCGGCAAAATGCTCGACCCCATTGCCGACAAACTGACACAAATCACAATCGCCGTTGTAATCTTTTTGGAGTTCAACAAATCCCAAAATCCCACAATGCAGTGGTTCAAATGGGTGTTCTTGTTCTTCCTGTTTAAAGAACTGCTGATGGTGATTATCGGTGCCATTATGCTTGCCTGCGGTCTGCGCCCTGTTGCGGCGGAAATCTACGGCAAAGTCGCAACCTTTGTATTTTATGCGGTAATGGTTTTGGTCATTGCTTTCGGGCCTGAAATCGGCGCGTTGCGCACACTGTTTGTATTGCCCGATTGGCTGATGATTGGTTTGGTAATTTTGGCGGCAGTGCTCACCTTTATTGCGCTGTTAAGTTATGCGCCGCCGACCTATAAACAGTTTAAAGAGAAAAAAGCAGAAAACGACGCAAAGAAAGAATCCGAGGAATAAATACGAATGAATAAAAATATGCTGTGCAGCAGATGTCACAAAAACCCGGCGGTCTTTTTCATCTCAAAGGTGGACGGGGACAAGACCACAAATGAGGGGCTTTGCATTAAATGTGCAATGGAGTTGAACATCGGGCCTGTCAAACAAATTATGCAACAGATGGGGATTACCGAGGACGAAATGGAAGAAGTCTCTCAGCAGATGGAGCAGATGATGGAGGGAATGGACGGCGAAGACGGATTTCAACCCGGCGGTGCATTGCCACTGTCTTTCCTGCAAGGTATGTTCCCCGGGGTGCAAAATGACGAGGACACCGACGGCGACAGAATTGACCCGTCGGAAGTATCCGTTGTAGATGAACCGAAACGCGGCGGTGCGAAGAAAAAGCATGGCGGCAAAAACAACAAGCGCAAATATCTTACGATGTACTGCACGGATTTGACCGCGCGCGCCAAAGAGGGAAAATTAGACCGCATTATCGGGCGGGACCGTGAAATTTACCGCACGGTGCAGATTTTGTGCCGCCGCACGAAGAATAACCCGTGCTTTATCGGTGAACCCGGTGTCGGTAAAACCGCGATTGCCGAAGGCTTGGCGCAGAAAATTGCCGCAGGCGAAGTACCCGCAAAACTTGCCGACAAAGAAATCCATTTGTTGGATTTAACGGCGTTGGTTGCAGGTACGCAGTTCCGCGGGCAGTTTGAAAGCCGCATTAAAGGCTTGATTGACGAAGTGAAGTCCGAGGGGAATATCATTCTCTTTATCGATGAGGTGCACAATTTAGTCGGTACGGGTGATGCCGAGGGCAATATGAACGCGGCGAATATTATGAAGCCTGCGCTTTCCCGCGGGGAAATTCAGGTCATCGGCGCAACCACCTTTAACGAATACCGCAAAAACATTGAAAAAGACGCCGCGCTGGAACGCCGTTTTCAGCCGGTGAAAGTGGAAGAACCCTCTGTGCAGGATACTTACGAAATGTTGCTCGGTATCAAAAAGTATTATGAAGATTATCACAAGGTGCAAATCTCCGATAATCTTGTGTATAAAGCCGTGGTGCTGTCGGAACGCTATATTACAGACCGCTTTTTGCCTGATAAGGCGATTGACTTGTTAGACGAAGCGTGTACCTGTGCAAATCTTCGCAACAAAGCCATCAGTGATTATGAACTTTTCCTAAAACGCGTTGCGGATTTAAAAGCGGAAGAGGAAGATTTGGTTTCTGCGGTAGAAACCGAAAATGACGAAGCCAAGAAAAACGAAAAATATGCCGAATTGGCGCGTGTCCGTACGGAACTTATCTCCTGTGACAGTCAAGAGGCAGATTTGAAAGAAAAAGCAAGCGACAACCGTGTGGTGGAAGAGGATTTGGCACAGGTTATCAATCTGTGGACGGGAATTCCCACCACCAAAATCGTGGAAGGTGATGTCAAACGCCTGGTCGGTATGGAAGACCGCCTGAAAGCGCATATCATCGGGCAAGATGAAGCGGTCGATTTGGTTGCCGCCGCAATCAAACGCAGTCGTATTCAGTTGTCGGTGCAAAAACGCCCCGCATCATTCATTTTCGTGGGACCCACGGGCGTCGGGAAAACCGAATTGGTCAAGCAACTTTCCTATGAATTGTTTGACACACCCGAAACGCTGATTCGATTGGATATGTCCGAATTTATGGAGAA
>CAMGGF010000113.1 GCA_946055445.1 uncultured Ruminococcus sp.
TGCTGAACGCCGGCGATGTGTCGCTGATTATCAACACCCCGACGCACGGCAGAATTCCCGACCGCGACGGCTTTAAACTGCGCCGCATTGCTGTGGAAAGCGGCACTTCGTGCTTAACTTCGTTGGACGCGGCAAAGGCAATTATGCAAAGCACCTTTATTGTACCGAGCGACAAGATTTCCTTAACGGATATTGCCACACTGCAAGTCAGAAAGTAAATTGTGTAAAGATTACACAAACACCCCGCAGAAAATCTCTGCGGGGTGCATTGTTTATTTGCTTCGATTCTGTTTTTACGGCTTGCGGCGATTCCATCACAGCAATTTCCACCCCGTCCTCGCCGCTCCACTGTATGTCGCGCGGGGAAAACGCATCGCGGCGAATGCCGTTATTCTGCGGATTTTTTTGCTGTTCGCAAGAGAAATGCGTGCAAATCTCCGAAAAATATGATACAATCAAAACAGATTGAAAAAGGGGAAACAACTATGCAAAACGAACAGAAAGTCGCCGTAGTAACGGGCGCTTCACGCGGTATCGGCGCGGCAACGGCAGTGGCACTTGCCGAAGCAGGCTTCGCGGTGGCGGTGCTTTACCGTACCAATCGGGTGCTTGCCGAGACTTGTGTGCAAAAAATCCGCGAAAACGGCGGCACGGCGCACGCGTATGCGGTAGATGTTACCGACAGCGCGGCGGTCAAGATTGTCACAGCGCAAATTGAAAAAGACCTCGGCGCGGTTTCGGTATTGGTCAACAACGCAGGAATTTCCGAGCAAAAACTGTTCACCGACATTACCGACAGCGATTGGGAACAGATGCTGGCGGTGCATTTGAACGGCGCGTTTTATATGACGCGCGCACTCGTGCCCGCGATGGTGCACCGAAAATACGGGCGAATTATCAACATTGCCTCGATGTGGGGCGAAACAGGCGGTTCTTTCGAAGTGCATTATTCTGCGGCAAAGGCGGGGCTCATCGGGTTGACCAAAGCACTTGCCAAAGAACTCGCACCGTCGGGCATTACCGTCAATGCCGTTTCCCCCGGCGCGGTGGAAACCGATATGATGCGCGCTTTGGGCGAAGAAGTTTGCAAAAGTGTTGCGGAAGAAACGCCTGTCGGGCGACTTGCGCACCCACAGGAAATTGCCGACGCAATTTGCTTTTTGGCGAGCGAGAAAGCCGCCTATATCACAGGGCAGGTGCTTTCCGTCAACGGCGGCGCGGTGATATAAACCGGTGTGAAATTTCACACACATTGCATTGGATGTACTTGCAGGGAATGGTCAAGACGGTTCCCTGCAATTACGGTAACAGACGCTGAAAATAAAAAGCAAGCGTTCTCCCGGTCTGTTTGGGAGAACGCTTTTTTTAATTCTCTTATAGATAATTTTTAACCATTCTATTTATGGTACTTTCCGCCGTTTGCAATTTGGAATGCGCGGTATAACTGTTCTAACAGCATCACGCGCGCCATTTGGTGCGGGAAAGTCATTTCCGACATTGAAAACCGAAAATCAGACTGTTTTTTGATTTCCTCTGCCAGCCCGAAAGAACTGCCCAGCACAAATGCAATGTTGCTGACGCCCTCTACGGCAAGGGTAGATATTTTTTGACTAAACTGTTCGCTGGTCATTTGTTTTCCCTCAATGCAAAGCGAAAACACATAGGCATTTTGCGGAAGTTTCGACAGGATTTGCTTTGCCTCCTGCGCCAAAGCGCGGTCAATTTCGCTTTGTGCAGGGTTTTCGGGCAAGCGTTCGGGCGAAAGTTCAACAATTTGCAGTTTGCAAAACGCGGAAAGGCGCTTTGCATACTCTGCGGAAAATTCGCGCATATAGCGCTCTTTTAATTTGCCGAGCGCCACCACCGTTACCGTAATCACAGCCGCACCGCCTTTTCATCCCAAGCCGGTTTCGCCACCTGCAAAACAAAATCCGTATTTTCCACAGCACCCGCGCCGATCAGTTCCGATGCCGTGACGCGGTATGCCAGTGCCGGCAGGTTGTTTTGCTCGCTCAAATGCCCTAAAAACAGGCGTTTTGTGCCGTTTTTCACCAATTCACACGCCGTTTCGGCGCAAACCTCATTGGAAAGATGCCCCCGCTCGCCCAAAATCCGTTTTTTCAGCGGATAGGGGTACTGCGGATTGTTTTCGAGCATTCGTACATCGTGGTTGGATTCGAGCAATACGGTTTCACAGCCCGTAATTGCCGCGCGCACCGTGTCGGTCATCACGCCGAGGTCGGTGGCGATTGCCACGCGTTCGCCGCTTTCCGCCGCAACCACATAGCCGCAACTCTCGCGGGCATCGTGCGAAGTGCGAAACGATTTTACAAACAGCGAACCGACCTCTGCCCCCTGCGCACCGAGGGCGAAAGCGTCAAATTTGCCGTTGAGAATTTGCATTTCGTCGAGTGCTTCCAAAGTGCCGCCTGTGGCGTACACGCGCGCGCCGTATTTTGCGGCAAACACCCGAAGTCCGCCGATATGGTCGGTGTGCTCGTGTGTGACGAATACCGCACGAATGCTGTCAGGCGCAACGCCGATATTATGCAGCGCCGTTTCGGTTTGACGGCAACTTTTTCCTGCGTCAATCAAAATACCGCCGTCGGGCGCGCCTATGTAAATGCAATTTCCTTTGCTGGAAGAAAACAAGGGGCAAAAAGTAGTCATAAATTATCTATTCTCCGAAAATCAGTCAGGCAAAATGGAATTGGTTGTAATGTATTTCACGCCGCAGTCCATCATTTGTTTGAGCAGTTCCGCACTGTCCACCGTCCAGCACGCCGCCGTGAGCCCCGCATCGTGGATTTTTTGAATCGCCTCGGGGCGCGGGGCGTTGTACTGCGCGCAAAACGCGATACCCGCATTGCCGCAGGCTTTCGCCTCTTGAATGCGCTTGTCGTTAATGTAGTCAATCAAATACCACATTTCGAGATTTTCATCCATCGCGTACAGCGAACGAAGCACAGAAATGTGGAACGAAATAATAATGCAACTTTCCAAAATCTCATTTTTCACGAGCATATCGTACAAAGACTGCATTTTTTCGGTGCGCGTGTCTTTCACTTCAATCATCGGACGGCAACCGTATGTTTTGCAAATGTCTATGTATTCCTGCAAAGTGCAAATGCGCGCGTCGGGATATTTTTCAATATTGGCGCCGTTTATCATTTTCTTTTGAAGCATTTCTTCGTAGGAATAGTCTTTCACATCACCCGTGCCGTCAAACATCGTTTTAATCGGGCCGTCGTGCAAAACCACCCAAGTGCCGTCGGTGGTGCAGTGGGTATCGCATTCCAATGCGTAAAAGCCCGCTTTGCCGCCTGCCTCAAACGATATAGCGGTGTTTTCGGGATGAATGGCCGAAAGCCCGCGATGCGCCGTCAGGTGAATTTCCTTGTCATTATTCGGCACAAGTTCTGGAAAATGCTTCAATTCCTTCGGCTGAATTTTTTTGTGCCGCATACAGCGGTACACTACGCCGCCCAAGGGCGTAGAACTGACGGCGGCAACCGTTGCCATTACGAATTTTTGCCCGAAATTACCCATAAGAAACACTCCCTTTAAAAATAACAATGCAAACCATTGTCAGTATACTACAAAACCTGTAAAAAGTAAATTGCCCAACCCCGCCTATTCTTTTGTAAGCAGGGATTTTATCTGCTCTAATTTGTGCTTGCAATCGCGCATACCCTCATTGTAACAGCGTTCCAGTTTTTCCTTGTCTGTGCCGAATTTATCCACAGGCAAAGCATATTCGGGTGCGAGCACCACGGCTTTGCCCGCCTCCTGCAATTCGTAACAGTGCTTCAGCGACGCATTATACACATTGTGGCGGTTGTCAAGCGTTTTAATCACATTCGGATATGCTTTGAGCAACCGCGTATATGCCGCGCGAATACGCTCGGGCGCTTTCACAAAGCCCTGTTCGCGCGTCAAAACAATCACCAAGCGGTCGCAACCGTCGACGAGCGCCTTTTCCACGGGGATAGAATCCGCCGCGCCGCCGTCGAAATATTTTCTGCCTTCAAATTCCACGGGCGGCGTGAACATCGGCAATGCCGCCGAAGCCTTCATCACGGTAAAATCGTTCCCGACGATTTTCTCTTTGCCGAAATACACCGCTTCACCTGTTTCGGCGTCAGTCGCCACGGTGATGAACTCGCTTTTGTCCGCGTGGAAGGCGTCATAATCGAACGGGTCCAATTCCTGCGGAATGGTATCGTAAATAAAATCCAACCCGAATACGGAATGTTTGTGTACTATCGGGTCTAACCCGATATAGCGTTTGTCGTCAACATATTTCGTATCCACGCGAAATCCGCGCCCGCGCTGTCCCGAAAGATACGAAGCCGCATTCCCCGCGCCTGCCGACACACCGATGACATAGTCGAAGTGTATGTCGTTGTCCATAAACACATCTAAAACACCTACGGTATACAGTCCGCGCATACCGCCGCCTTCTAAGACCAACCCTGTTTTCATTTTTACAATACCTCTTTCAGCATTTTTGCCGTTTTTGCAAGCGGCAGCCCCACAACATTGAAATAATCGCCGTCAATTTTTTCCACAAACAGCGCGCCGCGCCCCTGTATGCCGTACGCACCCGCTTTATCCATCGGTTCGCCGCTTTGAATATACCCACGGATTTCCGCCTGTGTCAGCGGATAAAAAGTCACGCGGGTTTCCGTATGAAATAAGATTTCCCGTTCACCGTCTGTAATATACACACCCGTAAACACGCTATGTGTATGCCCCGAAAGCATTTCGAGCATCGCCTCGGCGTCGGCGGCGTCCATAGGCTTGCCTAAAATCCGCCCGTCCAACGCCACGACCGTGTCGGCGGCAAGCAAAACTTCGTCTGCCGCGCGGGGCACCGCACGCCCCTTTCGCTGTGCCAAAATTTCGACCGCCTCTGCGGGCAAAATGCCGTCCGGCAAGGTTTCGTCGGTATCGGCAACGCGCTTTTCAAACGAAAAACCGCCCTGTTTGAGAATGTCCGCGCGGCGCGGCGAATTGGATGCTAAAATCAGTTTCATTTCGCCGCCTGCCCTTTTACAAGTTGATAGGTTTTCAAAATCCCGACCTGTGTTTTGCTGTCGCGGATTTCATTGCGCATCACCATTTGAA
>CAMGGF010000114.1 GCA_946055445.1 uncultured Ruminococcus sp.
TTTATGTGTTGATTATTTTTCTGTTACTTGTCCGTATTTTTTTCGCCGTAACCGTAACCGTAGCCGTAACCATAGCCGTAACCGTAGCGGCGGCTGAAATTGCCGTTACCCCAGCCGGTTTTTGCATCGTTGTAGATGCAGCCGACAACTTCCGTACCGGAGTTATCCAGGTTTTCCATCGCACGCTTAATACGGCGGGCAGGCGCGGTATCCTGACGGATAACCATAACAATCGCGTCGGAGAAGCCGGCCAAAATAGAGGCGTCCGCCACTACGCCGCAGGGTGCGGTATCAATCACGACATAGTCGAATTCTTTTTTCGCGTCGGAGATAATCTCCTCCATTTGCTGCGTAGCGAGCAATTCGGACGGATCCGGAATGCCTTTGCCGTTTAACAGCAAATACAAATTGTATTTTTCGGAATATTTGATAGAGTCGGCAAGCGTTTTGCTGCCGTTCACCACGCCGAGCACGCCGGTGTCGTTGGCGGCGTTAATGCTTAACGCTTTTGCAACCGCGGGCTTGCGCAAGTCGCCGTCGATAAGCAGTACTTCTTTGCCGTTTTTCGCAAGTGCCAACGCAATGTTGATGGCCGTTGTGGTTTTGCCTTCATTTTCAACCGTACTCGTCACCACAATCGCTTTTTGCCCTTTTCGAATCAGCATATGCTCGAGTTTGGTGCGAATTAACTTAAACGCCTCAATAAAAGCAAATCCGGAACGGCGGTCGGTCAGCAAAATGCTCTGTTTTTCGCCTTTTTTGCCTTTCACCGAAACATGGTTGACATTGCCGATGATTTTCAGCCCCAATTTATTCTTAATATCATCGGAACTCATCACGGTATCTTTCAAAATAATCGTGCCGACCAAAGCCAAAACGGCAAGCACCGCACCCGCCAAAAAGCCGACAGCCGTGTAAAGCAGCGTGCTGTTATCTGCATTCGGGCTTTCGGGCACCAACGGCGGGTCGACCACTTTTAAGGTTGTGCTGGGGAATGCTTCGGAAATGGTTTCCTCATAAAAACGCATATAGGTATTGGCTATGGCGTAAGAAACCTCGGGGTCCGTTGTTGTCACGGTGAGATACACAATCATCGTATCTTCCACCGCCTGCACCGAAACAAAACTTTTAATTTGGCTCGGCGTAACCTTGTAGCCGCAGTTGTTTGCAACCTTGGTGGTCAATGCAGTTGTGGTGAAAACATATTTGTAACTTTCCGCCAAAGTCACCGACGCGCTCAGGTCGGAACTGCTCTGCCCCGAAACAATCAAAGAGGTGTCTTTGTTGCTCGCCACGAACATAATCTGCGAAGAATATTGCGGGATATAGGTCAACTTTGCAGCGGTAAAGCCCACCGTAGCAAGCACAACCGCCGAAAGTGCAATCACCCACCATTTTTTCAAAACCTTGCGGATATAAATCATCAGTACTTCAAAACTGATGCCGTCCTGCTCGGTTTTGGACATCGTTTTTTGTTCCATAGTCATTCCCTTTCCAAAAAAAGTTCCAATCAAATGGATTATAACAAATATTGTCCGTTAAGGCAATAGAAAATTTTATTTTCCGAAATCTTACAAAAATCACGCGCTTTTTTCGGCAAAATGCCTGTTTTCCCCTCGCGCGATTATCCGCGCACCGTACCGTCCTTTACGGTCAATTCCCGCGTGCAGACGGCATACGCCGCCTTTTTGTGCGAAATAATCAGGCAGGTTTTATTTTCGAGCGCGCGGATATTCGAAAGCAAGCGCGCCTCGGTCTCCTCGTCGAGCGCACTCGTTGCCTCATCCAAAAGCAGGACGGGCGCATCGGTCAAAATCGCCCGCGCCACTGCAATGCGTTGCATCTGCCCTTCGGAAAGCCCGCTGCCGCCCTCGCCGAGCAGGGTGTCCAACCCCGCGGGCAGTTCGTCAATAAAGGTATCCGCACAGGCAATTTCTGCCGCGCGCAAAACTTCTTCGTCGGTGGCATTCTCTTTGATAAAGCGGATATTGTCCCGCACCGTGCCCGAGAACAACAAGTTTCCCTGCGGCACATAGGCAAATAAACCGCGTGTGTTTTTATCGGCAGGGTAGGTACGCCCGTCCGCCGTCACGGTGATTTCACCGCCGTCGGGCGTCAGCACGCCCAAAAGCAGTTTGAACAGTGTGCTTTTGCCGATGCCCGATATGCCCGATATCACAACAAAATCATTTTTGCGGATTTCAAAATCGGCGTCCGTAAACACTTCGTTTTGCCCGTAGGCGAACGAAACGCCCCGAAACCGCGCCGATTCGAAATTACACGCGGGCGCAGTATCCGTTTGGGCTTGTGCTTCTTCGGGCAGGGTTTCGATTTCCAACAGCCGTTCCGCCGAAGAGAGCATCGAATAGTATTTCGGCATCAGCCCCGAAAGATTGGTCAGCGGCGCTTGCACCTGATTGACCAACTGCAACAGCGCCGTCAGCGTACCGAAGGTAATCGCGCCCGCCGCGAGCCGCCGGCCGCACCAAAGGAGCGTCACCAGCGTGCCGAACGAAAATACCGCCAAAAAGCCGGCGTTTGCGGCAATCGACCAGCGGTTGCGGCGAATTTTCGCGTCAAAATTCTCCGTTTGCCGCACATCGGCTTCCCGTGTGACCTTTTCCTGCACACCGAACACCTGCACCGCCAACAAACTTTCGAGCGCTTCCTGCAAAAAGGCGCGCAGCCTGCCGTCCGAGGCTTGCACGGATTTATGTAATTGTTTGATTTTACCGCGAAACGCCCGTGTGCATACAAACAGCAATACGCCCGCCGCCAAAAGCAGAAGCGCAAAGCGCAAATCGAGCGAAACAATCACCGCAAATGCAAAAACGAGCCGCGTCACCATTGCCGTTGCCGTGGGCAAAAGCACGGTGGCATTGTCCGACACCACGGTGATGTCGGAAGTCAGGCGCGTCATCAACTCACCCGAATGGTATGCCGTCACCGCAGAATATTCCTTTTGCAAAATTGCCGAGAACAGCCGCCGTTTGCACGCCATTTCGAGTTTCCCCGAAACGCGCACGGAAAGGCTGTTGTCAAAAATCCGAAGCGCGATTTGCAAAAGCACCACGCAAAGAAGCACCGCGCACGCCCGATACAGCGCGGGAAGGTCTGCATTTTGCGCCGCGTCCACAATCCGCTTGGAAAACAGCGCCACCGAAACGGCGCACACGGAAGAAAGGGCGTTGCCCAAAATCAGCAACACCAAAAACGGCAGTTGGGGCTTTGCGTTCTGCCCTATCCACTTGCGTGCCGCATTTTGCTTCATTTTGAAAGTTTCCCCCGCAGTTTTACAAGATATTTTCGTACGGGCAAAAGCAAATGCCACACCCGCGTATACAATTTATATGTTTTCTTTTGCACCGAAACCGTTTTTCCGTTTCGGGTGATTTCGCAGACCACGCCGATGAGTTGTTCGCCGTGAATGTTCGGTTCTTTTACCCATTGATTGTCGCCGCACATGGTGTAAGTGCCGTCCGCTTGGACTTTCACCACGCGGTGCAGGACAAACGCGCCGTCCTTGCGGCGGTACAACGGCAAATCATACTTTTTTAAAGGCGAGGTCACCGCCGTAAGCGTCACCATATCGCGCCCGCAATAAAGCAGGGGCAACATACTCGTGCCCGTTATGGGCAATTTGACCGTGCCGCCCGCCGCGAGCGTTTCCTCGATAATCGGGAGCATTTCTGCGAGGTTTACGCGCTTTTTTTCCATTGCTTACTCCTCTAAAAGCCCCGCCGCGCGCAGTTTTTCCACATAAATATGCACATCGCGTGCGGCGGTTTCGCGGTCGATTTCGTATTCCGCCAAAATCTTTTCGACCACGGCGTTTTCGTCCGTTTGCGTCTCCATCGCGCGCCAAACGAACGCCCCGACGGGATTTAAGGTCATCATACCGCCGAAATCCACCGCCGCCGCGCCCACGGGCACTACGATAAAACTCCCTGCGACCTCGCGCAGTAAAAATCCGTCTTTAATCTTCATACTGTTCACCGTTTTGCTGATAAAATTTCTCTATGCCGTCAAAGGCGGTGTGCGCCGCCGAAATGTCCATATTGCAAGTCAGCCGAAATGCGGGCACGGTTTCAAGCAGTTCGCCCAAAGTGTCGAGCATAATCGCCATCACATCTGCCATGGGCGGTCGCAAAGTTTGCGATAAAAACAACGGAATGGCTTTTGCGGGCGGAATCGGCTCGATTTTATTTTCCGCGCCGCGCTGTAAAAACACGAGGGCGCGCACGGGGATTTGCACGTTTTCGCTGATATCGTATTTGCCGCTGAACGGCGTACCGCAGGCACAAAACCGCCCGTCGATTTTGCGAAGCGCGGGCTTGTCATCATTGATAATCCGCGTGTTCTTATATGCCTGTAACCAAAGCGCGGTGTGGGTGGATTTGCCCGTGCCGCTTTTGGCGGAAAACAAATAGGCGTATCCGTCTTTTTCCACGCACGAGGCGTGCATTAAAAGCCCCGAAAAGCGCAAAAGCCGCGCATAAAACGATTCGCCCGTCCACACATAGCGGCATTCGTCCAGCGTGAGTTGCGGGTATTGCGCGTGCTTTTTTTGAAAGAAATCTTCCGGCAAATCGAGCACCATATCGGGTGTTTCCGTCGGCGCGCACAGGTATGCCCGCGTGCGGTCATGTAAAAGCGTACCGCGCGCGTCAAACTGCACTTTCAGTTTTGCAATGTCGAAGGTTTCCATTGTGTTCATTCCTGCCGTAGATTTTGATGCTGTTTTGCGGAACAACACCGAGGTTGTTCCCTACGGGTGGTAGGGGCGGTCGACCTCGGCCGCCCGTGGATTTTGTTGTATTTTTGCGGAACGGGCAAGCCCGTTCCCTACGGGTTGTAAGGGCGGGTCTCTGCGCCCGCCCGCGGATTTTGATGTGATTTTATGCGGGCGTGGAAGCCCGCCACTACGCGGTGCCCGCCCGTGGATTTTGTTGTATTTTTGCGGAACGGGCAAGCCCGTTCCCTACGCGCGCAATAGATTTTTGCGTTTTTGCGTCCCCGCTTGTCATTCTGAGCCGTCAGGCGAAGAATCTCGTTTCGCGCAGTATATACTTTGTGTTGTTTGAGATCCTTCGCTATCGCGCAGGATGACAAGCATTTTACATTTA
>CAMGGF010000115.1 GCA_946055445.1 uncultured Ruminococcus sp.
AAAGCAAAACAACAAGCCGCCAATGTCAGCAAAGCATACATCTTCTTTTTCATTGTCATTTTCTCCCTGTCCGATAGGAAAAAAGGGCGGTTTTTTGTACCGCCCTTTTATTGGTTTTGTTATTTTGTACCGAAAATACGGTCGCCTGCGTCGCCGAGCCCCGGCACAATGTAACTGTGCTCATTGAGTTTTTCGTCGAGCGCGGCGCAGTAAACATCGACATCCGGATGGGCGGTAGTCAACGCTTCAAGCCCTTCGGGTGCGGCGATGATGCCCATAAATTTAATCGATTTCGGATTATAAGTCTTAATCTGCGTAATCGCGTCAATCGCCGAGCCGCCTGTTGCAAGCATCGGGTCCAAAACGATGACTTCACGTTGGGAAATATCTGACGGTAATTTGCAGTAATACGGAACGGGTTTTACGGTTTCGGGGTCGCGGTACATACCGATATGCCCAACCTTTGCCGACGGCACCAATTCCAAAACACCGCCGAGCATGCCCGTGCCCGCACGCAAAATCGGCACGAATGCCAAGGTCTTACCCGAAATCACTTTGGTCTTTGCCATTGCCACGGGGGTTTCGATTTCAACCTCTTGAAGCGGCAAATCACGCGTTGCCTCATAGCACATCAGCATTGCAATTTCCTGCACCAATGCGCGAAACTCCTTAGAACCCGTGTTTTTGTCACGCAAGAGCGTAAGTTTGTGTTGAATCAGCGGATGATTGGTAATAACAACCTTTCCCATAATAGCCTCCCGAATTTTTAGTTTCTTTCCGAATTATTATATAACAGCCGTCAAAAAATTACAAGAATTTTATACGGCAAATTGCAAAAGAATACGAAATTATAAAGTGCCCTCTTCAATCGCGGTGATTTGGTCAATACGGCGCTGGTGTCTGCCGCCTTCAAACGCGGTATTTAAAAACACGTCTACAAGTTCGCAAGCAAGCCCCGCGCCGACAACTCTGCCGCCCATACAAAGCGCGTTGGCGTTGTTGTGGAGCCTCGTGTATTTTGCGCTGAAATAATCCGAACAGCACGCCGCGCGGATACCTTTCACCTTATTTGCCGCCATGGAAATACCGATACCCGTGCCGCAACACAGCACGGCAAGAGAGGTTTTGTCGCTGTCCGCGAGCAATTTTTCACAAGTGGCTTTTGCAATGGGCGCATAATCCACCGATTCTGCGGAATGTGTGCCGCAATCGGTGTAAGCAATCCCCTGCTCGTCCAAATGGGCTTTAATGGCTTCTTTCAGTTCATAGCCGCCGTGGTCAGCACCGAGATAAATCATTGTAAAAACTCCTTACTGTTCTTTGGTTTTGTTTTTGTTATTCAATTCCCGCTGTGCCTGCGGCAAACGCAGATACACGGGTTGCAATACACAGGCAGACACAGGCTGTTCGCCGTTTTTCTGTTTTTCCGCGGCAAGATATGCCACAGAGGAAGCGCGCGCACTGCGCAACTGCGCGGGGGCAAGTGTGCACGGAACATCCAAATCGTTCCGCAATGCGTCAAACGCTTTTTGCGCACCGTCCGCGCAGAATAAAATCGGTTTGCCGTGTGCCTTTAAAAGTTCGCCGAGTTCCGTTATAAACATAGCGGAATCTTGTAAAATGCGCGCACCGTTTTTAAAAAGCGCAGTATACACCTGATTGCAGCGCGCGTCCATCGCCGCGCAGACGATGCCGTCAAAACTTTTAAACGGATACGCCGCCGCTTCGAGCGCGGAAAGTGCCATACAGGGTTTGTTTGCCGCATCGGCAAGCCCTTTCACTGCCGCAATGCCGATGCGAACGCCCGTAAACGAGCCGGGACCCGCAGAAACCGCGAACAAATCTATATCGCGGGGGGTGGTTTTGGTATGGCGGAACAGTTCTTCCGCCATCGGCAACATCGTTTGGCTGTGGGTTAAAGCGACATCACAAAAGGTTTCGCCCAACAATTTGTCCGCCTCCAAAAGTGCGACGCTCGCCGCACCCGAGGCACAGTCTAACGCAAATATTTTCACAAATTCGCCTCAATTCCGTCTACGGTAATCACGCGCGCGTTTTCCGTGTCCCCTTTTTCAAAAGTAATATGCACAGCGGTTGCGGGCAGAGCGTTTTCAATGTTTTCACTCCACTCCACACACAGCACCGCACCTTGCGCCATATAGTCAAAAAAGCCTGTGGAATCCAAATCGTCCCAAGTGGAAACGCGGTACATATCAAAATGACACAGTTCACCGTTTTTGCCGTAAACATTGACAATCGCGAATGTCGGACTGCTCACTTCGCAAGAAAGGCCCATACCTTTTGCCACGCCCGTTGTAAAGGCGGTTTTGCCCATACCCATACCACCGAACATCGCGAGCACCTCGCCGCCTTTGAGCGTTTTGCCGAGCCGTTCGCCCAGCGCAACGGTTTCGCTGTAACTTTCGGTTAAAAACCTTTGCATCCAATCACCTGCAATATTGTAACACGGTTTTACAATTTCGTAAATACTTTTTACTTGAATTTACAGGGCTTTCACACTATAATATAGACAAGTTTTGTGAGGTGCAACTATGAAAAAGTTCAAAAACACCGTAAAACTGTATATTCGCGAAACGGATTTGTGGCTGTTTATCAGCGCCTTGCTCACATCTGTTTTCGGTCTTGTTATGGTACACAGCGCAACCCGCCACGATTTGTTGGAAGGGCAGTTGTTTACGCGAGAATTCCTGATTATGCTCATCGCCGTGGTATTGGGCGTCGGGCTTTGTTTGGTGATTTCGTATTTTAACTACGAGGTATTTACGCGGTTTTGGCTGATTATCGGCGCGATATCTGTTTTCTCGCTTTTGCTTTTGTTCCCGTTCGGTACGGGCCCGCAGGCGCGCCCCGATGTGCACACATGGCTTGACTTCGGCAAGTTCAGTATTCAGCCGTCGGAATTTGTTAAAATCGGATTTATTATCACCTTCGGCGTGCATTTGGACAAGTTACGCGACAAAATCAACAAGCCGTTGAGCATTCTGCAACTCGGCGTGCACGCGATGATTCCGACTTTTTTGGTGATGAAAACGGGCGATATGGGCTCGGCACTGGTGTTTTTGGTCATTACGGCCGCAATGTTATTTGCAGGCGGCGTGCATTGGGGGTATTTTCTCGGCGGTTTTGCGCTGATTGGTGCCGCTACACCGCTTGTGTGGACTTATGTATTTTCGTCCATTCAAAAAGAACGGTTTTTGGCGTTGATTTACCCCGATTTGTACCCAACCGTTATTTACCAGCAAAAATATGGCATTACCGCCATCGGTGCGGGTGGATTTAAAGGACAGGGCTTATTTCACGGTGCATACACGCAGGCGGGCGCCGTGCCCGAGGCGCAAAACGATATGATTTTTACCGCCATCGGTGAAGAATTAGGCTTTTTGGGCTGTGTTGCGGCGTTGGGGCTTTTGTGTTTTATTTCCATTCGCATTTTGATGATTGGCAGAAAATCGCGCGAGCGTTCGACAAATCTGATTTGCAGCGGTATGGCGGCAATGATTATGGGGCAAACGGTTATCAATGTCGGTATGTGTTTGATGCTGTTGCCTGTTATCGGCATTACGCTCCCCTTTTTCTCGGCGGGCGGCTCGTCAAACCTCGGCGTGTTTCTCGGCATCGGGCTTGTATTGAGCATTTACCGCCACAACTGCGAGCAAAAAGCCGTGAAAATCCGCGTGTATGATTCGTTGAAAAGGGATTGACGGGTTTTAAAGTGAATAAAAAAACAGCAGGATTGACGGAAATCGCAATTCTGCTGTTTTTTTATAATCTAATTTTTTCGGAACGCGTCTTCGGTCATTCCCTACGATTGGTAGGGGCGATTCACTGTCGCCCGCGGATTTTGACGGAACGGTCAAGACCGTTCCCTACATGATGTCCTCTTCATTCGAGAAGGTAACAGAAAGAATGGCACAAGACAAATCAAAGATGTATATTGTGTGCAAATTCCGCTTACAGTTTCTTCAAATTCGCCATACGCGCCATCAGTTTTTTGGTGCCTGCTTTTTGGAACACAACCTCCAACAGCATATCGTTGCCCATGGGGCGAATGGTGGAAATGACACCCGCGCCGAACGCTTTATGCTCGACGGTGTCGCCCGGTTGGAACTGCGGCAATTCTGCGGTATTTTTCGCATCATTTCCAACGGGTTTTGTAAAGCCGCGGTTGACAGTACTGCCGCCTGTCGATGCCGATGCGGCGCTTTTGCCGACACCTGTATATGTACCCGATGTGGGTTTTGCGGTACTGTAAGCGCTGCCCGCCATTCCCGCGCGCTCGCGGAAACCGACCGAACGGTGAATATCCAACAGTTTTTCGGGAATTTCCGCCACAAACCGCGACGGACGGTAATAGTTTGTCGAACCGTAAATCATACGGCATTTTGCGTGCGTCAAATAGAGTTTTTCTTTGGCGCGCGTAATACCGACATACGCAAGTCGCCGTTCTTCCTCCACTTCGGACTCAATATACATACTTTGGATACCGGGGAACACGCCCTCCTCCATACCGGGAATGAACACCACGGGGAATTCCAAGCCTTTTGCGGAATGGAGCGTCATAAGAACCACAGTGTCCGCCTCGGCATTGTAATTGTCAATATCGGTAAGAAGCGCAACCTCTTCCAAATACGCATTCAAATCGGCCTCGGGGTTTTCCTCGGAAAAGCGGACAAGGGTTGCGGAAAGTTCGTTTAAGTTCTGCACGCGGTCCTCAAATTTTTCAGGCTCGGCGCGCAGAGACTGCACATATGCTGTTTCGTCTAAAATGCGATTGAGCGTGTCGGCAAGCGGTGCGTCCTCTGCGAATGCGGCGATATTTTCAATCATCGCGGCAAATTCTTTGAGTTTTGCGGCGGAACGCTTTAACACCTCGTATTCGTCGGCGGTTTTGAACACCTCAAACAGCGAAACGCCCAATAAATCGGCAATTTCGTTGGCGCGCTGTACGGTGGTGTCACCGATGCCACGCTTCGGGGTGTTGATAATACGCTGTAAACGGATTTTGTCCGACGGGTTGTTGACCACGGACAAATACGCAAGCGCGTCTTTGATTTCCATACGGTCATAGAATTTGTG
>CAMGGF010000116.1 GCA_946055445.1 uncultured Ruminococcus sp.
AACCAACGCAAAATGCTAAAATATAATACCATAGGTTTTTGTAAAATGCAAGTACTATTTTAAAAAAAGCAAAATTTCAAAAATTCAGCAAAACGGCTCCCCGTTTTCAAGCAAAATATGCCTTTTAAGAATATCGGTGTTTTGAATAACGCCGCCAAACCCGTCTGTGAGTGCCGACAAAAGCAATGTCGGGTTGATATTGGTTTGGTCGCCTGCCGTTAAGCGTAACTGCAATTTGACAGCCTGTTCTTCCGTCGCTGTATCAAACTGTAATACATTCGGTTTAATGTCAATTTCCTTATCGATTTTGCGTCTGCCCTGTTTTGCTTTTTTGAGAACGGTAATTTGTTCTTTTGAGAAAGCAGTTTCCATATATGTCTTTAATGCCGAGGGATTGTCACAATACAAACGCACCTCGTAATCGGCAAAGGCAATTTCACTCGGTTTATGCACGGGCTTTTGTACGGACACAACCGTAATATCTTTGGGGAGCGCTTCATTTAAGCGGGTTTGGATTTCTTTAAAGGACATCTCCCCTACCAAGCGCACATCGACAACCTCGCAAAGGCTTTCCTGCCCTAATGAAAGCGGGCGCGCAAAGGTCATAAACAAATGCGGGTTAAACCCCTCGGTGTACCACAGCGGAATCCCCGCGCGCTTGACGGCACGGGACATACAACGCATTAAATCGAGATGCGAAATGTATTTTGCAAACCCTGTTTTTGTAAAAAAGAGCCGAACATCATTTTGCATCGCATTTCCCTCCGTTCAAACGCGCCGCGCCGCACGCCGCACATTTTTGGCGGCAGTTCGGGGTGGTCACACTCTCGTGCGCTTTTTTGTTTTCCTCGATTAAAAATTCCTTGCGAATACCGTAATCCAGATGGTCCCACGGCAAAATCTCGGAAAAATCACGGCGGCGGTTGCTGTAAAATGCGGGGTCCACACCGCATTCTTGAAACGCTTCCATCCATTTGTCGAACAGGAAATATTCATCCCAACCGTCGAACTTACATCCCTTGCGCCACGCCGCTTCAATCACATCGCAAAGTTTGCGGTCACCGCGGGCAAACACGCCCTCCAAGAAACTCGTCTGCGACTGATGCCAACTGACTTGAATTTTGCGCGTATGCACATTTTCCATCAAATGCTTTTGCTTTGTAACCAACTGCTCCATCGTGTCCTGCGGTTCCCATTGGAACGGTGTAAAGGGTTTCGGTACAAAGGAGGCCACGCTGATGCTGACCGTCACACCCTTGCCTTTGGGCTTGTCCGGATTTTTGTAAAATGCATCGACCACCTTTTGGGCAAGTTCGGCAATTCCCGCAATATCGTCCAAAGTTTCGGTCGGCAAGCCCATCATAAAATAGAGTTTGACCGAGGTCCAACCGCCGCGGAACGCCTGTGCGGCAGTAGACAAAACTTCTTCTTCGGTTACATTTTTATTGATTGCATCACGCAGGCGCTGTGTGCCCGCCTCGGGCGCAAAAGTCAGCCCGCTTTTTCGCACTTTTTTAAGTTCCTCCATCAATTCTTCGGAGAAATTATCCACGCGCAAAGACGGCAGAGAAACATTGATTTTTTCGGGCAACGCCCACGAAAACATTTGCGGAATTAACTGTTCAATACCGGAATAATCGCTTGTGCTCAACGAACAAAGCGAAACTTCATCATATCCTGTTGTGTCGCAAAGGCATTTCGCCTGTCGATTGACGGTGTCGCTCGATTTTTCACGAATGGGGCGGTAAATAAAACCCGCCTGGCAAAAACGGCAACCGCGAATACAACCGCGGAACACTTCGGCTACTGCGCGGTCGTGGACAATATCAATATACGGCACCACAAATTTTTCGGGGTAATACACCTTGTCCAAATCCGAAATAATGCGTTTTTTCACCTTGGCAGGCGCGCCCTCTTTGGGCGTTACGGTAGCGATGGTACCGTCCGCATGATAAGAAACATCGTAAAACGCGGGCACATACACGCCCTCAAATTTTGCGGCGTCGCGTAAAAACTCAAGTTTTGTAGAACCTTTCTCTTTATGTTCAATCAAAAGGTCAATCAGTTCGTTGGTGACTTCCTCCCCTTCGCCCGGCAGGAAAATGTCAAAGAAATCCGCAAGAGGCTCGGGATTACACGCGCACGGACCACCGCCGACCACAATCGGTGTAAGGGATTGGCGGTCACGGCTTCTCAGCGGAATTTTGCCGAGGTCCAGCATATTTAATACATTGGAGTAACTGAGTTCGTATTGCAGGGTAAAGCCAATCATATCAAATGCACAAAGGCTGTCGCCGCTCTCCAACGCAAACAGCGGTATATCCGCTTTGCGCAGTTCTTCCTCCATATCCGTCCACGGCGCAAACACACGCTCACACCACGCGTCCTCGCGCGCGTTGACAAGGCTGTATAGAATTTTCATACCGAGGTGTGACATGCCGATTTCGTAGTTATCGGGAAAGCAAAAGGCATAGCGGAATTTTACGCTGTTTTTGTCCTTTATCACAGAATTGACCTCGCCGCCCGTATAGCGTGCGGGTTTTTGCACTTTATTTAATAACTGTTCCTGTTTTTTTGTAAGCATATAATACCTCTTTTTGGTTGATACACAGTATCATACACGAAAAAAGGATTTTTTGCAATTCTAACATTTCAGAAAAAGTGTAATCATTAGGTAAACCGAGAGTAAAAGCAAAGTAAAATTGTATCGGCTTCGCAGTAAAACGAAAAAACCAAACCCCATAATTACCAAAATACAAAAAAAGGACACGGTTTTTTGCACTTTTTGCTGTGCTTCGGGATTGTCAATATACTTGCACAAAAACGCCCAAAATGCTCTGCCGCCGTCCAAAGAAAATACGGGCATTGCGTTAAACAGGAAAATGTATAAATTCACAAAGCAACAGGTAAATACGGTTTCTGTTCGATAAAAATAATACAACAGCAAAAACAGCAAAAACAGCAGGAAATTGACGGCAGGCCCCGCCAAAGCCTCGCAAATTTCCTGCGCATAACTGAAACGAATATCCTCTGCACGCACAATTGTCAGCCCGAACAACCCGAATTCGATTTTTTGCGGTTTTTCGTGCAACAGAAAATCACAAAGCAAATGTCCGCATTCATGCAAAAGCGAAAATAAAACCGCAAAACACAACACGGTGTTATCGGTATTTGTCAGCAAAAAGCAGAGCAACACAGCAAACCAAAAACCGATTTTGACTTTAACGCCCCGTACCGTTATCTGCATATATGCCCAATATCCAAGCGGGGTTGCATCTCGTATCCCCTAACCAAATTTCAAAATGCAAATGCGGACCTGTTGCCTGCCCCGTTGCGCCGACCGCCGCAATCACCTCGCCGCTTTTTAAATTTGCGCCCGTTTGTGCAAAAACCGCACTGCAATGGCAATACACCGTGCGCACCCCGTTGCCGTGATTTAAAACAATATAGTTACCGCGTGCTGCGGAACACCCTGTTTCCGCCACCGCACCCGCATAGGCGGCGTAAATCGGCGTACCCTCGGGGGCGGCTAAATCAATGCCGGAATGAAAGCCGAATTTTTCGGTGACGGGATTTTCGCGGTAACCGAAGTTGGAAGTCACGCGTTTATACTGCACGGGTACTGTAAATTTGCCTGTCACCGTAAACGGAGAAAAGGAAGTGATTTCGTCCGCGTACAACAAATCCTCCCCGCCCGCGCCGTCATACATCTCCGATTGCGTATCTGTATCCGTTACCGCTTGTGTTTCCTCGTTCTTTGCAGTATCTGCTGTTTCTGTAAGGCTCGGCGGCTTAAACACGAAATCCGACACGCGCCGAAAGGTGGCTTGCAGTTCGTCTTTTTCCATATCCCGAGAAAACAGCGCAGAATATGCCTGCTTTAAACTTGCAAAACGCGTTTCGCTTGTTTTGTATACGGCAAATGTAATCCCGCAAAGCAACAGGCACAGCACAACCTGCACGGCAATGACGCTTTGCAAGGTTGCGCTTTTTCTGTTCTCCTCCTTTATGGACACTGCGCGCGTGCGGGGCACAGTACTCTCCCGCGAATTCTGATAAACCGGTTCCAAATTATAGTCCCTTGGTGGTTGCATTTTCCTCTCTCCTGTCTTTTCTTTGTCAACAATATATATGATTTTTACAGTAAAAAAATGTAAATGCAGCGTCAAAACACGCAATTTGAAAACTTTTTTCGGAAATTATAAAAAAAGACTTGATTTTTTGCGCGCTTTTCGTTATAATACAACAGCATTGAGAAGGACGTTTAGCTCAGTTGGTAGAGCATTCGCTTGACGTGCGAAGGGTCAGCGGTTCGAGTCCGTTAACGTCCACCAAAAAGGAAGCACATTCTTACGAATGTGCTTCCTTTCGTTTTGCGGCTGTTTTCCTATTTACCCAACATCGTGTTTATAAGCAACAGCAATATCACACCCGGCATACCGCCGAGCGCGGAAATGCCCAAATGCCCCCAATTCATCGCCAAATGCACGCCGAAAAACCCGCCGACAAAATTCACGGCAAAAAACGCGGCAAGACCTTGCAGTGCCGTCAAAAAAAGCATTGTAAAAAATCGTTTGGTACGAAGCATCGTAATCAGTATCACAATCCCCGAAAAAATCAAGGCAAAATATAGAAAGCCGTTCATTTTTATCCTCCTTTTTGTTCAATATATGATAACCGCACAAGAAAATATGCAGCGATTATTTGCACCTTTTCGGCATATACTGAATAGGACGGGAGGATTTACGATGCATGACAAGCCAAACAGTTATGAACAATTTTGCAAACACAAAAACCGAAATGTTTTTTTAGAGGAGTTTTTTGATAAAGACGGTCGGCAAATCATTCGCTGTGAGCACGGCGAAAACTGCAACTGCGGTACATGTATTTGCATTGCGCGCCTGCAAAAAAGTATTCAAAGCGCAAAAAATCCTAAAAGTTTTCAAAAATAATCGGAAACGGTTGACCGAATATAAAAAATTTAGTAGAATAGTGTCAAATACAATGATTTTTATGCTTTTTCAATATATTCGGTGATCAAAATGAAGAAAATTGCTGATTTTCAAA
>CAMGGF010000117.1 GCA_946055445.1 uncultured Ruminococcus sp.
AAATTCAACGAAATCAACAAAACCAGCGTGCAAAACGGCATTGCGCACCCCGAAAAAATCGATTTGGATTTGGTGGACGCGCAACAGGCACGCCGTATTTTGGACCGTTTGGTCGGCTATAAATTAAGCCCGTTTGTGTCGCAAAAAATCCGCCGCGGGCTTTCCGCAGGGCGTGTGCAGTCCGTGGCATTGCGTCTGATTGTTGACCGCGAACAGGAAATCCGCGCTTTTGTGCCCGAGGAATATTGGACGCTGGAAGCAAAGTTTACCGCACCTACCGCAAAACGCGCGTTTGTGGCAAGTTTTGTCGGCGACGAAACGGGTAAAATCAAGGTGGAAACCAAAGAACAGTCCGATGCAATTCTTGCGCGGTTGGACGGTGCACAGTACAAGGTGACGAGCGTCAAAAAAGGTACGCGCCGTAAAAATCCCGCCCCGCCGTTTACCACCTCCACCTTACAGCAGGAGGGCTCGCGCAAACTTGGGTTCCAAGGCAAGCGCACGATGAAAGTCGCGCAGGAACTGTATGAAGGTATGGAAATCAAAGGCTACGGTGCAATGGGTTTGATTACCTATATGCGTACCGACTCTTTGCGCATTTCCGAAGAAGCGCGCGCCGAGGGCAACGCCTATATCGCGGAGAATTTCGGGAAAGAATATCTGCCCGAAAAACCGCGTTATTATAAGACAAAAGCGTCCGCGCAGGACGGGCACGAGGCAATCCGCCCGACCGTGCCGTCTTTGTCGCCCGACGAAGTAAAAGACAGTTTAACTGCTGACCAATTCAAACTGTATTCGCTGATTTGGAAACGCTTTATGGCGAGTTTAATGGCAAACTGTGTGCAGGATACCGTCAAGGTGGAAATTCAGGGCACAAACGCGCAAGATGCGAAAGACAGTAAATACTGCCTGTTTGCGGCGAGTGGCTATACCGTGCGTTTTGACGGGTATACGAAACTGTATATCGCAGGCACCGACGAAGAGGAAGAGGACGCGGCAAAACTCCCCGCGCTCAAAGAGGGCGATATGCTGAAATTGAAAGAACTGCTCGGCAATCAGCATTTCACCCAGCCGCCCGCGCGCTATACCGAGGCTTCGCTTGTGAAAACTTTGGAAGAAACGGGCGTCGGCAGACCGAGCACCTATGTTTCGATTGTATCCACGATTACGGGGCGCGAATATGTCACCCGTGAGCAAAAACAGTTAAAACCCACGGAATTGGGTGAAGCGGTGACGGGGCTTTTGAAAGAGCAGTTCCCGAACATCGTCAATGTGAAATTCACGGCGAATATGGAAAGCGACCTCGACAAAGTTGAGCACGGCGAAGTGGACTACATCGCGATGCTCCACACTTTCTATGACGGATTTGAGGAAACCTTAAAAGCCGCAAAAGAAAAAACCGAGGGCGTAAAAATCAAGTTGAAAGAAGACGAAACCGACATTCCCTGCGACAAGTGCGGGCGTATGATGGTTGTGAAAACCGGTCGGTTCGGCAAATTCCTGGCGTGCCCGGGGTACCCGGAATGCAAAAATACAAAACCGTTGGTTGTGGAAACCACGGCAAAATGCCCCGTTTGCGGCGGCAAGGTTATCCAGAAAAAGAGTAAGCGCGGCTACCCCTTCTTCGGGTGCGACAATTACCCCGAATGCAACTTTATGACTTGGGATAAGCCGACCGACGAACTCTGTCCGCAGTGCGGCAAATCCCTGTTTAAGCGCAAGGGCGGCGTGCTTGCGTGCTTAAACGAGGGCTGCGGTTTTGAGAAGAAAGCCGAGCGCAAACGCAAAAAGAAAGACGAAACGGGAGAAGACGGCGAATGAAAGCGGCAGTCATCGGCGCAGGGCTTGCAGGGGTTGAAGCGGCGTGGCAACTTATAAAACACGGTATTGCGGTTGACCTTTACGAAATGAAACCCGAAAAACGCTCGCCCGCGCACAAAACCGATTTGTTTGCGGAGTTGGTTTGTTCCAATTCCTTAAAAGCCGAGCGGCACAACTCTGCCGCAGGGCTTTTGAAAGAGGAAATGGCTTCTTTCGGCTCTTTGTGCGTCGAAAGCGCCTTGCAGTCGCGCGTGCCTGCGGGCGGCGCGCTGGCGGTGGACCGCGACCGCTTTTCAGAATATATTACGAAAAAAATGGAAGAAAATCCAAACATTACCGTTATTCGCAAAGAGGTAACCGCATTGCCGCAGGCAGATACGGTGATTATCGCGGCAGGGCCTTTGGCGAGTGACGGCATTGGCGAAACGATACGCGCGCTTGCGGGGGACGGTCTTTCCTTTTATGATGCCGCCGCGCCGATTGTCACCGCCGAAAGTGTGGATATGACTGCGGCGTTTACCCAATCGCGCTATGACCGCGGCGGTGCGGATGATTATATCAACTGTCCGCTTGATAAAGCACAGTATGAGGCGTTTTATGAGGCGCTGATATCTGCCGAAAGCGCAGAACTGCACAGTTTTGACAAGCGCAAAGATGTCTACGAGGGCTGTATGCCCATTGAGGTGCTCGCCTCGCGCGGGAAAGACGCGATGCGCTACGGGCCGTTAAAACCCGTGGGGCTTACCAATCCCAAAACAGGGCACCGTCCGTGGGCGAATTTGCAACTGCGCAAGGAAAATTGTGCAGGCACGCTTTACAATTTGGTCGGTTTTCAAACCAACTTGAAATTCGGCGAGCAAAAGCGCGTTTTTTCGATGTTTCCGGCGCTTAAAAATGCAGAATTCGTCCGCTACGGCGTGATGCATCGCAATACATTTTTAGATTCTCCGCGCCACCTAAACGGCGATTTTTCCTTGCGTACCCGCCCCGAACTCTTCTTTGCGGGGCAAATTACGGGCGTGGAGGGGTATATGGAGTCTGCCGCGTCGGGCATTTTGGCGGGCTTAAACGCCGCTCGGCGCTTACAGGCTCTGCAAACGGTGATTTTACCTGAAACCACCATGATGGGCGCACTTGCACGGTACATCTGCGACGAGAGCGTGCGCGATTTTCAGCCGATGGGGGCGAATTTCGGCGTCCTGCCGCCGCTTGACGAAAAAATCCGCGATAAAGCCTTGCGCTATACCGCGCTTGCCGACCGCGCCGCGGCAGATTTGCAAAAATTTAGGGAGGAACAAGGGTTATGAACATATTGATAGACGCATTCGGCGGCGACAACGCCCCGCTTGCCATTATCCAAGGCGCGCTGGACGCGGTGAAAGAATACGGCGTTTCTGTCACTTTGGTTGGGGATGAAGCCAAAATCAAGTCTTGTGCCGCTGAAAACAATTTCGACATTTCTGCCTTGCAGATTTTGCAGGCGGACGAAGTGTTCGAAATGGAAACCCAGCCGACCGAGATTTTAAAATCACGCAAAAACACCTCGATGGCGGTGGGGTTGCAAGCCCTTGCCGACGGGAAAGGCGACGCTTTTGTTTCGGCAGGCAGTACGGGCGCTTTGCTTGTGGGCGCGACCTTTATTGTCAAGCGCATTAAAGGCGTAAAACGCCCTGTTATCGGCGGTGTAATGCCCTCGGCAGACAAACCCTTTATTTTGGTCGATACGGGCGCAAATGTGGAATGCAGTGTGCCGATGCTTTGCCAATTCGCGCATTTGGGCAATATTTATATGCAAAAGATTTTGGGCGTCGAAAATCCGCGCGTGGCGCTTGCCAATATCGGCACAGAGGAAACCAAAGGCACCAAATTGCAGGTGGAAGCCTATAAAGCGCTGTCAAAAGAGCCCGATTTAAACTTTGTCGGGAACATTGAAGTGCGCGATATTGCATTCGGCAAAGCCGATGTGATTGTTGCGGACGGCTTTACGGGCAATGTCATTCTCAAAATGTACGAGGGCGTTGCCAAAATGATTACCACGGCGTTAAAAACGATGTTCAAGAAAAATCCCGTGACGATGCTTTCCTACCTCGGCGTGAAGTCGGGTATGGACGATTTCGCGGAGAAAATGAACTACAAAAAGTACGGCGGCGCGCCGATTATCGGCGTGCAGAAAACTGTCATTAAAGCGCACGGCTCGTCCGACGCCTACGCGATAAAAAATGCCGTGCGGCAGGCAATTGACTGCGTGACGGGCGATGTAGCGGGCGAGATTGCAAAAACTTTGGGGAAAGGCGAGGGAAAAGATGCAGACCTTACAGAGTAATTTAGGCTATACTTTCAAAAATCCCGAACTGCTCTCCCGCGCGCTGACGCATTCGTCTTACGCCAACGAATACCATGTGGAAACGGGCGACAACGAGCGTCTGGAATTTTTGGGCGATTCGGTTTTGGGCTTTATTACGGCGGAATACCTGTTTGCCAATCATAAAGATTTTCCCGAAGGGGAACTGACAAAACTGCGCGCCTATGCGGTGTGCGAAAAAAGTTTGTTTGCCTACGCAAAGGAAATCGAACTCGGCAAATACTTAAAACTCGGCAAAGGCGAAGAACGCACAGGCGGCAGGAACCGCGCTTCCGTGCTTTCCGACGCGTTTGAGGCGGTCATTGCCGCGATTTATTTGGACGGCGGTATGGACGAAGCCAAAAAATTCGTTTTGCGCTTTGTGGTGCCTTATGTTGAGGCAAAACCGACCTTTAAAGACTACAAAACGATGCTCCAAGAAGTGGTACAGCAAAACCACGGTGAGGCGCTTGAATATGTGCTTGTGTCCGAGTCGGGACCGGACCACGACAAGCATTTTGAAATTGAAGTGCATTTAAACAGCAATGTTTTGGGGCGCGGCGTCGGCGGCAGTAAGAAGAAAGCCGAGCAAAACGCTGCCAAAGAGGCGTTGGAGTTGATGGGCATTGAAACACGCTAATGTTGCGCTGTTTGTGCCGCACAAAGGCTGCAAACACGCGTGCAGTTTTTGCAATCAAACCACGATTTCGGGGGCAAATAACGCCCCAACGCCCGACGATGTGCGCCGTGCGTGCGAAATCGCCGTAAACAGTCAAAAATGCAATCCCGAAGAAAGCGAAATCGCGTTTTTCGGGGGCAGTTTTACCGCAATCGAAAGGGACTATATGCGCGCCCTTTTGGCTGCGGCATTGCCGTATATACAGGGCGGTTTTTTTCGCGG
>CAMGGF010000118.1 GCA_946055445.1 uncultured Ruminococcus sp.
GAACGACACTAAGGTCGTTCCCTACGGTTGTAGGGGCGATTCACGAATCGCCCGTGTAAATACAATAAATTAAAATTTACAGCAGGACAGGTGCTTGCAAGCCGGCAACGAATTTGCTACAATGGGGAAAGGAAAAATCCTTGTAAGGAGAACAACCGATATGCAAATCCGACCGATTGAAGAGCGCGACATTCCTACACTTGAACACATCTGCCTTGCAACAGCCGCGCCTGCGCTCAAAAAAGACGGTGCCGCGCGGGAAACTACGCTTTTGCTGTATAACCGTTGGTACACGCGCTGTGCAAAAAAGCACTGCTTTACCGTAACCGACAACAGCGATACGCCCGTGGGGTACATACTCTGTGCGCCCGATTACCGCGCTTACAAACAATCGTTTCGCGAACACGAATGCAAACAAATTCGGCGTTACGGATTTGCACGGTATATATACGCCTATTTTTCGCCGCGCGTACAGAAAAAATACGCAAAAACTTACCCCGCACATTTGCACATTGACCTACTGCCCGCTTACCAAAATCACGGGGTGGGTACACAGTTGATGCAAACGCTGCAAAGCCATTTAAAAGAGATGGGCGTTTCGGGAATTTTTTTGAGCGTCGGCAAGCAAAACAGCGGCGCCGTTCGTTTTTATAAGCGCAACGGGTTTCGCGTGCTGGATATCATCGGCGGCACGGTACTGATGGGTTGTAAACTGTAATTTCTGAAAAAAGACAGAAAAAAACCACTCGACGGGGGATCGGGTGGTTTTTTCTCTTTTGTTGAAAAAGAAGGGGGAGAAATGAAAAAGTTCTCAAACAGAAGGGGGTAATTCTGTTTGGTCAAACCAAGTGTCTCTCTTGATTTGATGCTTTCAGTATAACGGCTAATTATTTCGATACAATAGCCATTTGTTGAACGTTTTGTAAACAAAAAATGAAGATTGCACCGCTTTTTGACACGGTTTTACAGAATTGTTGATGCTTTTACAAAATCTCCGTATAACTGCCGAGATAGCAAAATTGGTCGGCGGCATTTTCCAATTCCGTAATCATTTGTCGGAAATTCTCGGAATACACCGAGGACTCCACATCAAAATAAAACAAAAATTCGAAATCGCTGTTCGGCTTCGGTCGGCTTTCCAGTTTTAACAGGTTGATGTCCAGCGCGTAAAAGCGCGACAGCACATCGTAAAGCGCACCGGGGCGGTGCGGCAGGGTGAGCATTAAACTGGTTTTGTTTGCGCCTGTGAAAATTTCCAAATCCTTGCCGATGCAGATAAACCGCGTATAGTTGTTGCCCGAATTTTGAATGCTTTCCGACAGGCACGAAAGCGCATACAAATCTCTGCAATCTTTCGAACAAATCGCCGCAACATCGCGGCGGTCGCTTTGTGCCACGCGCTTTGCGGCGGCGGCGGTATTTTCACAAACCGTCACCTTTACGCCGTCCAGTCCCGCCAAAAATTTACTGCATTGATTGATGGCTTGCTCGTGTGAGAAAATCTCTTTCACATCTGCAAGTTGCACGCCTTTTTGAGCAAGCAAACTGTGGTCCACTTTTAAGCGCACGCTTTTGACAATGTGGAATTTGTATTGATTCATCAAATCATATACATGGTTGACAGAGCCTGCGGTACTGTTTTCAATCGGCAAAATACCGTAGCGGCAAAGCCCCTGCTGTACGGCGGCGAATACGCCTTCCCAATCTTTAAAGAACATAATGTCGGGATTTTTGAAAAGCCGTTCGCACGCAAGCGAAGAATACGCACCCTCCACGCCCTGACAGGCGACCACCGCCGTTTCGGGCAAATCGGATTTCGCGTATTTTTCCGCCGCTTTTAGAATTTGCGCAGAAAGCGGCGTGCCGTCCGCCTCTAAAAATTTGCGCTGATAGGAACGGGAAAGCCCCATAATATCGGCATACAACAGCCGCGTATATAAACTTAAATCCTTGTCGTCCGTCATTTCGCTGACGCGCTTTAACAGTTCGCGTTCACGGGTTTTGTCGAGTACGGGCTTGTTGTTCGCCTGCTTGTATTTTGCGACTTCCAACGAGACGCCCATTCGCTTTAAAAACAGCGGCACCAACTGCGCGTCGATATCGTTGATTTGCTGTCGAAGGTCTTGTAAATCCATTTTTTCACACTCCCAAAAGCATATCCAAAACCGTAATCGCCGTCACCGCCTCCACCACGGGCACGGCGCGCGGCACAATGCACGGGTCATGACGCCCGACAATTCTTAATGTTTCTTCGGTTTTGGTTTCTAAATGCACGCTTTGCTGCGGTTTGGCGATAGACGCCGTGGGCTTTATTGCCACACGGAACACCACGGGCATACCCGAAGTAATCCCGCCCAAAATACCGCCGTGATTGTTGGTGACGGTGCGGATTTCGCCGTTTTCCGCCACGCAAAACGGGTCATTGTTTTCGCTGCCGCGCAAAGCACTGCCCGCAAAACCGCTGCCGAATTCCAAGCCTTTTACGGCGGGAATGCCGAACAGATTTTTCGCAAGTTGATTTTCCACACCGTCAAACATCGGGTCCCCCACACCCGCAGGCAAACCCACAACGGCGCATTCAATCACACCGCCGACGGAATCGCAGTTCATACGCGCTTCTTCGATTGCCGCCTGCATTTTTTCGCCCTGTTCGTTTGAGAGTACGGGAAACGGCTTTGCCGCGATATCGTCTGTTTGCACATAGACTTTGTCAAACGGCGTATCTTCTATGCCCGCGACAGACGCGATATGCGCGCGCACCGAAACGCCTTTTTCTTCGAGAATTTGCAGACAAATTGCACCCGCAAAGCATAAGGGTGCGGTCAATCTGCCCGAAAAATGCCCGCCGCCTGCAATATCGTTAAATCCGTTATAACGCACCGCCGCGGCATAATCGGAATGCGCAGGGCGAGGGGTCAGGCGCAAATTGTCATAATCCTGTGAGCGCGTATTGGTGTTTTCAATCATCACGCCGAGCGGCGCACCGCAGGTCACGCCGTCCAAAAGGCCCGAAAGTACCACGGGGCTGTCCGGCTCTTTGCGCGAAGTGGCAAACTTTGCCCTGCCCGGTGCGCGCCGCGCCATAAACGCGTGGACTCGTGTCTCATCTACCGCAAAGCCTGCGGGAAGTCCGTCAATCACCGCGCCGATGGCTTTGGAATGGGATTGCCCGAATACGGACACCTGTATGTTTTTACCCGTCAATATCGAGGACATTTGCTTTTCCTCCTAATTTCTCAAAATCCGCAAAGAAATGCGGGTAGGATTTTTTAACCGCGTGTGCTTCGCGTATCGTCGTTTTTTCGCGCGCAACGGTAGCGGCAATCGCCATGGACATCACCATGCGGTGGTCATTAAAGCCGAACACATCGCCGCCGCGAATGCCCTCGCCGCCCCAAATGACCAATCCGTCATCGGTTTCGGCGCAGACAACGCCCATATTGGTTAAACATTCGTTGACCGCCGCCAAGCGGTCGCTTTCTTTGATACGCAACCGTGCGGCATTGGTAACGGTGGTCACGCCCGTTTTACAGGCGGCCGCCGCAACAGACAAAATCGGCACCAAATCGGGAATGCCCGACGCATCAATCTGTACGCCTTTTAAGGGCGCAGGCGAAACCGTGACCGCGTCGCCGTCCACTTCGATTTTTGCGCCCATTTTCACGAGGACATCCAAAATTGCTTTGTCGCCTTGCACAGAGTGGAGATTTAAGCCCGTCACCGTCACAGGCGCGCCCAGCGCCCCCGCCGTTAAGAAAAATGCGGCATTTGACCAATCGCCGTCCACCGTAACCTGCCGCGGACTTTTGTAGGTTTGCCCGCCGCGGATTTTATAGGTGTTTTCCGCTGTTTCCACCGCAATGCCGAATGTGCGCAAAGTGGAAAGCGTCATATCAATATAGGCTTTTGATTCTACGGGAGGCAGCAGTTCAATTTCGCTGTCGTCGGCGAGCAAGGGAAGGGCAAACAACAGCCCCGTTACATATTGCGAACTGACATTGCCTTTTAAAGTGAATTTTCCCGCCGTCAACTGCCCCGCCGTTTCAATCGGGAATACCCACGGCGGCGAAAATGTCACGCCGTGTGCGCCCATTGCGTTGCGCAAATCGGTCACAGGGCGTTCGGGCAGTCTGCCTTTCCCTGCAAACACGCCGTTTTTGCCGAGTGCAGACACCACAGGCAGTAAAAAGCGCAACGTGGAGCCGCTTTCGCCGCAGTCGAGTTGCACGGTCTCTGCTGCGTCTCTTACAATCGGTTCGACTGTGATTTCATTTTCCCCGTATTCGATATTTGCACCGAGCGTCCGCATACATTCCGCCGTTGCACGAATATCCTCGGACAGCACATTGCATTTCAGCACGGTCGGTGCGTCGGCAAGCGCGGCGGCAATTAACAAGCGGTGCGCGTCGGATTTAGAGGAAATCGCGGGAACGGTGCCGCAAAGCATTTGCGGTATAATTTCAATATTCATTCGCAAATCCCCTGTTCTGTTACTTTTTTGAGCATTGCGGTATCGGTTTTATATAAAACGCATTCGCCCAAAGTTTTGGGCACAATCAGCGTGATTTTATCGCCGTCGCGCTTTTTATCGGACAGCGCGTGTGCAACCAAGTCCGCCGCGCGAAATTTGGTTTCGGTCGGCAAATGATATTTTTGCAAAACGGCAATCAATTCCGCAGTGCAATCGGTTTCGGTTAAGCCGCATTTGTACGCGCCGCGCGCCATCAGCACCATACCGATGGCAACGCCCTTGCCGTGCGACACGGAAAATTGACTGCACCCCTCGACCGCGTGCCCCAAGGTGTGGCCGAAGTTCAAAAGTCCGCGCAGTCCCAAATCGCGCTCATCTTTTTCCACAACATCGCGCTTAAAGGTCACACAGCGCGCAATGACGGTTTCAATTTGCTCTTTTGCATCATTTTCCAGCAAAAAATCAAAAAATCCACGGCTGAAAATCGCGCCGTATTTAATGACCTCTGCCATACCGTCGGCGAAAATTTCGTCAGAAAGCGTGGACAGCGTTTGCGGGTCACAAAGCACCGCGCGCGGCTG
>CAMGGF010000119.1 GCA_946055445.1 uncultured Ruminococcus sp.
AACGGGTGAAATTCCGTATTTGTCCGCAACAGTTCAGCGGCGTTTCGGTGGTGTATGTGCACAAAGACGGCGCAAAAATCATGGAATCCGTGTTTAAACGGTATGAAAAACTGATGGAAAAAATTGCATAAGTCATAAGTAAAGGGTGTTTCGGGCAGACAACAGCGTCTGCCCGATTTTTTTAGTTTTCACGGTGCAAACCCGAAAAAATATGTTGTACTTGCACACAAGATATGGTATAATTTTATAATAACTATACCTATTTGTATTTGCAGGCGCGTTTCGCGAATAGGAAAAGAACGGAGTAGCAACAGCATGCGTGACGAACAGCAAAAGCAGGATTTAATCATCGGCAGAAACGCCGTGGCAGAGGTCTTTAAGTCCGACCGCACGGTGGATACGCTGTATCTTCTGCGCGGGGAGAAAAATCCGGCGCTGACACGGTTTGCCTCGCTTTGCCGCGAAGCGGGCGGTGTGGTCAAAGAGGTGGACCGCAAAAAGTTAGACAGCCTTTGCGGCGGTGCAAATCATCAGGGTGTGGCGGCGTTTGTTGCGGCGCACGATTATGCGAGCGTTGCAGAGATTTTGGCGTACGCGCGCGAAAAAGGCGAGCCGCCGTTCGTGATTGTTTGCGATGAACTGGAAGATCCGCACAATTTGGGCGCGATTATCCGCACGGCAGAGGCGGCGGGGGCGCACGGCATTATTATTCCGAAGCGCCGCAGTGTTTCACTCAATTACACCGTCGGCAAAGCCTCGGCAGGGGCGCTCGAATATATGCGCGTGGCGCGCGTGCCGAATTTGCCTGCGACTTTGGAAGATTTAAAAAAAGAAGGCCTTTGGATTTACGGCGCGGATATGGACGGGCAAAGTTACCGCGAGACCGATTTTTCGGGCGCTTGTGCGCTTGTGGTCGGCTCGGAGGGTAAAGGTATGGGGCGGCTCGTCCGTGAAAAATGCGATTTTATTGTATCGTTGCCGATGTACGGCAAAATCAATTCCCTGAACGCCTCGGTGGCGGCGGGCATTTTAATGTATGAAATCTCGGCACAAAGAAAAAGCGGATTTGAGGTGTGAGAAATGGCGCATAACGATATCTTTTCGGGGCTTTCGGTAGACGGCATTCTTTCAGATGTAAAGGCACAGCAGGGGGAGGAAATGCGAATTTGGTCTATGGACGAAATCGACAAATTGCTGTCCGAAACAGAAGATAACGCCGTTGTGCCTGTTACACAGGCGGAGCCTGCACCGCATACGATACCTTCGGATGCAGATGCGGCGGAAATCGCGCAGGAAGAACTGCCGCAGGATATGCCGCCGCAGGTGGAAAGTCCTTGCGTGACGGGTACACCGCAGGAAACAGGCGGATTGAAAGCGGCAGCCAAACGCGCTGCGCAAGTGCAATATGCCGAAGACAATCCCGAAACGGCACAGCCGCAGCCTGCAACGGATACAATTGCACCCGTATCGGCGGACAGTGCGGCACAGCCCGAACCGCTGTTGGAGGGGGCACAACCGCAAGAACAGGCAGAAACGGTTGCGCAGAGCAGTGAACCCGCACCTGAAACCCCGTTGCCGGGGCAGATTTCCATAGAAAAAACCCGCGTGTTTAACGAAGTGGAAGCGCACGCCGTGCATAACGCGGACATAGAGCATCATATCGGGCAACCGATTCTCCGCACCACCACGGGCGAGTTTGACTCCGTTCGGCCGCCGCGAAAAGCGTCGGCAATGGAAACGGACGCGCAACGTGAGCGTTTTTTACACCGTCCGGAACAAAAACTTGAAAAAACAATGGAACACAAGGAATTGCTTGCAAAACTGCCGCCGAAAACCATTGAACGGCCGGGCGTGATTGTACGCAAAGCGCCGGGGCAGGTGACCGGAACGGACGGCTTGCAGGCAATTCCGACGCTGATTACGCCCGAAGATGCATTGAAAGCCCAGCAAGAAGCGCAGACGCGCGTGCAAGCGGGTACGCTGAAAAGTGCGGCTTATGCGCCTGCGGAGCCGGAAGATGCACCGTTAGATGACCAAATGGTGTTTGAGGGCTTTAATGACGGGACGAATGCGGCGACTTATGTTGACGAAGTCGAAACAGAACTCTCCTTAATAGAACGCCGCCGTGAAAAAGCCAAAAAATTCCGTCTGTTTCCCGGTTTGAATACCGAGGAAGAACAGACGGATGCAGATACGCAACCTGCAGAAGAAAGTGCGCAACCCGATGCGGAAGAGCCGAATATCGATTTGGCAAAAACGCGCGTACAGCCGGATTTTGATGAGGCGTGTGACACTGCCGAAGACGGCGCGGAAGAAGAACTGCCCGAAGAATCGGACGAAGCGGCGGAAATTGTCGATCGTAAAGCGCGCAGAACCGCGCGAAAACAGGAAGCGCCGATTACGGTATTGCGTGAATTTTACGGTCCGAAAGATGCGCAGGCGGTTTATGATATTTTCCTTTCCGAACAACGCAGTTATAACATTCGGTTGATTGTATTTGCCGTTTTGACCGTTGCGGCGGCAGTATCGTCCTTTTCCGTGCGGCTGACGGGGGATTTCGGCTTGTTCAACGGCAGTGCGTCGGTGTATTCCGCCGTGCATTTGCTATTTTTGGTGTTGGCGGTGTTGCTTTCGCTGAAAGAACTGAAAACTGCATTTTCGGGGTTGTTCAGCGGCAGAATGGATGCCGTTACAGGCTTGCCTGTTGCGCTCTTCTTTGCGTGTATTCAGGTCGGGCTTTCTTACGCTTTCCCCGAACGGTTGACGGCTGTGCCGCTGTATACGGCGGTGGCGCTGTTGGTGTTTACACTGTATTTTGCAGGCAGAAAACGAAAATTAAAAAATGACATTTGCAATTATGAAATCGTTGCGAAGAATCACAGCCGTTTTTATGAAATCGGCAAAATTCAAAACCCCGATACCGCTTTCGAAATCGGGCGCGGTCTTTTGCTCGGCGACCCCGATGTGCGCTATGCCAAGAAAATTTCCTTCCCGTCACATTTTGTGGAGATTTCCAAACGGAATGATTCTGTTTTGAATGTGCACGCACTTGCCCTGCCGGTTGTGTTACTTGCCGCAGGCGTTATCGGTGCCATTACCTGTTTTACGGCGGGTGATGTGTTTGTGGGTGTTTCCGCAATGTGTGCGGTTGCCATTTCCGCTTTACCGATGAGCGCGACGCTTGTTTCGGCGGCGGCACTTCGCAATACAAACCGCCGATTGCTTCGCGAGGGCGCGTTGGTGGCGAGTTACGACGCGGCGGTGGATGTGACGGCGGCAAATGCCGTGGTGCTTGATGCCGCGGAACTGTTTGACGCGGCAAACTGCCGTTTGCGCGGTATGAAAATGTACCATAAAATGCGCGTAGATGAAGCGCTTTTGTATACAGCGGCAATGACCATTCAATCGGGCGGCACGCTTTCGGCGGTATTTGACGGCGTGATTTTACACAAACGCGAAATGTTGCCGCAGGTTGAGTCACTGCAATATGAAGAACGGTTGGGTTGCTCGGGCTGGATTTACAACCAGCGTGTATTGGTCGGCAACCGCGATTTGTTGCAGAAACATAATGTAGACGCACCGACGCGTGAGGAGGAACAGCGGTTCCGCAAAGACGGCTGTGAGGTGATTTATCTTGCCGTTGAGGGCAAAATCGCCGCGCTGTTTGTGGTGGAATACGCCGCAAATGCGCGTATTTGCGGCTATTTGCAAAGTTTGGAGAAATACGGCATCGGCATTTTGGTGCGGACTTCCGACCCGAATATTACCGAAGGGCTCGTGGAGCAGTATTTTTCACTGCCGCACAATTTAGTAAAAATCATCAGTTCCGTAGCGGGTACAATGTTCCGCGAATTAACAGAAGAACCGCCCGAACCGGCCGTTTGCGGCGTCTTGCACAATGGGCGTGCGCCCGCATTTTTGCGTGCATTTTTGGCATCATTTATTTTGGAAGAAAAAATGAAGTTGGCGCAAATCTTGCAATATATCGGCGTGGGGTTGAGCATCACCTTATTGGCGGTATTGAGTTTCTTCACTGCGCTTGCACAGGCGGGCGTCTTTGAAATATTGGTATTTGTATTGCTTTGGACAGCGATTTCGGTGTTGGTTCCGAATGCAAAAAAGGTATAAGGCAGGTCTTATTCAATGGAATGGATTAGAGAATCGGCTTTGTGGCTGTGGCATAATCAGGAATTTCAATTTGTACTGGACGCGGCGTGGAAATTAGGGCTCGCTGTGCTGTTAAGCGGTATTATCGGCTTTGAGCGCGAGCACTCCCACCGTCCCGCAGGGTTCCGCACGCACATTTTGGTGGCGGTCGGCTCGGCGCTGATCATGCTGACATCGGTTTACATCGCCGAAAAGTATAAAGGGCAAATGAATGTGGACATCACCCGTATGAGTGGGCAGGTGGTCAGCGGCATCGGTTTCCTCGGTGCGGGCACGATTTTGCGCGAGGGATTTTCCGTCAAGGGCTTAACCACAGCGGCGAGTTTGTGGGCGGTTTCGTGTATCGGCATTGCCATTGGTGCAGGCTTTGTAGCGGGCGCGGTTGTGGCGACTTTCGTGATTTATATGACGCTCAACTCGCTCAAAAAAGTGGTGGTGCGCGGCAAGGCGGGCAAGGCGCTGTATGTGGAAGTGAAAGACCTTGCCGAGCAGGTGCCGAAAATCTCGAAACTCATTAAGCGCACAGGCACCGTGGTGCACTCGATGGAAATTCTTTATGACAATGACTCCAAACTGCGCAAAAAGAAAGATACCTCGACCATTAAGGCGCTGATTTTTCCAAAAAGCGATGACGCCTTAAAAGTCATCATTTCCACTTTGCAGAATGATGAAAATGTTGTAGATGTGTATATGGATTGAGAAGTCTGCGACGGTGCAAAGCATTTTTACGGCAATCATTGCACGGTTTATCCTCCCTTTTCAAGGGAGGATTTTTTCTGTTTCCGTTATTTTTCATAAAAACGGGTGTGCGGGTAAAAAGCATATTCGGCAAAATGCTTTTTTTACAAACATAAAATAAAGTATTAA
>CAMGGF010000120.1 GCA_946055445.1 uncultured Ruminococcus sp.
TGGATATCCGTAAGCGTGTCTATACCTTCCCGAAAATGGGCGAAAAAGCCTACTTTATCGCGGTGCCGACTTCTGCGGGTACCGGCTCCGAGGTTACCCCGTTTGCGATTATCACCGATGCGGACACCGGCGTGAAATGGCCGCTTGCCGACTACGAACTGTTGCCGAATATGGCAATCGTTGACGCCGATTTGATGATGAATGCACCCAAAGGCTTGACTGCCGCTTCCGGTATCGACGCCGTGACCCACGCACTCGAAGCGTATGCGTCCATTATGGCGACCGATTATACCGACGGCCTTGCTATCCGCGCATTGCAGATGATTTTCCAATATCTGCCCCGTGCATATGACAACGGCGCGAATGACCCCATTGCCCGTGAGAAAATGGGCAACGCCGCAACCATGGCGGGTATGGCGTTCGCAAACGCGTTCTTGGGCGTTTGCCACTCTATGGCGCACAAACTCGGCGCATTCCACCACTTGCCGCACGGCATTGCAAATGCATTGCTTATTGACCATGTTCTTCGTTATAACGCGGCGGAAGTTCCGACCAAAATGGGTACTTTCTCGCAGTATGACCATCCGCATACCCTTGCTCGCTACTGTGAAGTCGCAGACGCTTTGGGCGTAACGGGTAAGACTGACGAAGAAAAACTCGAAAACCTCATTGCGAAATTGGACGAACTCAAAGCGCACTGCGGTGTCAAGAAAACCATCAAAGACTACGGCGTAGATGAGAAATACTTCCTTGAAACGCTCGACGAAATGGTTGAGCAGGCGTTCAACGACCAGTGCACCGGTGCAAACCCGCGCTATCCGTTGATGTCCGAAATCAAAGAGATGTATCTCAAAGCCTATTACGGTAAATAAGAGGAGGAATTGGTATGAAACTCGAAAAAGTCATTGCAGTCAGAACTTCCAAAACCGTTTATAAAGACGGTGACCGTGCCATTAAGGTTTTTGATGAAGACTATAAAAAGTCCGATGTTTTGAACGAGGCGCTCAATCAGGCGCGCGTGGAGGAAACGGGATTACCGATTCCGAAGTTGTTGGAAGTCGGCGTTGTAGACGGCAAATGGGCGATTGTTTCCGAATTTATCAAAGGCAAAACCCTCGGCCGCTTAATGGAAGAAAATCCCGACAAACTCGATGAATACCTCGATTTGTTTGTGGATATTCAACTGCAAATTCACAGCCAAAAAGCGCCGCTTTTGAACAAATTAAAAGATAAAATGAACCGCAAAATTTCCGAAACCGATTTGGACGCCACCACGCGTTATGAATTGCATACGCGTTTGGAAGGTATGCCCAAGCACAATAAGGTTTGCCACGGCGATTTCCGCCCGAGCAATGTGATTATCGGTGAGGACGGTACCAATTACATCATTGACTGGTCGCACGCAACGCAGGGGAACGCTTCCGCAGACGCGGCAAGAACCTATCTTTGCTTCTGCTTGAAGGGCGAAACCGAAACAGCCGAGAAATATCTCGACCTGTTCTGCGCAAAGAGCGATACCGCGAAACAGTATGTGCAAAAATGGTTGCCGATTGTCGCCGCCTCGCAGAGCGTGAAACGCAACCCCGAAGAAAAAGAACTGCTTACCCGTTGGCTCGATGTTGTGGATTACGAATAATTTTTTAAAATAATCAGAAGGAGACTTTGCAATGAAAGTTACAGTTTGCATCGGAAGTTCATGTCATTTGAAAGGCTCTCGCCAAATTGTAGAGCGCTTGCAGGCATTGGTTGCCGAAAACGATTTGAAAGACAAGGTAGAACTCAGCGGTAAATTCTGTATGGGCAACTGCCAAAACGGCGTTTGCGTTACGGTTGACGATGAACTGTTCTCGGTTTCTCCCGATACGGTGGACGATTTCTTTAAAACCAACATTTTCGCAAAGGTCTGATTTCTTTCGGCAGCGTGCGGCAGTTTTGCCGCGCGCTGTCGGTTGTTTTATGTTGTGGGAAATTTCTGCCCATTCGGAGGAACAACTATGGCAAATTACATCAAACTGAAAAAATCAAACTGCAAAAACTGCTATAAATGCATTCGCAACTGCCCCGTGAAATCCATCAGTTTCTCGGGCACACAGGCGCAGATTGTCGAGGATGAGTGCGTGCTTTGCGGTATGTGTTTTGTCGCATGTCCGCAAAATGCCAAGGAAATCCGCAACGATGTGGAAAGCGCAAAAGCATTGCTCAAAGGCGAGGCGCCCGTGTATGTCAGCGTAGCGCCGTCTTTTGCGGCGAATTATGAGGGCGTCAGTATGGCGTCTATGCGTAAAGCACTAACGGATTTGGGCTTTGCGGGGGCGGAGGAAACCGCCATCGGTGCAACCGTGGTCAAAAACGAGTATGACCGTATGGTCAATCTCTCACAGCAGGATGTCATCATCGGCACTTGCTGTCACACGGTCAATTTGCTGATTCAAAAGCACTTTACCGAAGCCATTCCTTACCTTGCCAAAGTGCAGTCGCCTATGCAGGTGCACTGCGGTTTGCTCAAAAAAGAACACCCCGGCGCGAAAACGGTGTTTATCGGGCCCTGCATTTCCAAAAAAGCCGAGGCAGAGGACTACGAAGATATTGTAGACTGCGTTTTGACCTTTGAAGAATTAGACGATTGGATGCAAGCCGAACATGTGACCTTTGAACCGTTGGAGGATACCGACGGCAAGGCAGGTAAAGCGCGCTTTTTCCCGACTTCGGGCGGCATTTTAAAGTCGATGCTTTGCGAAAACAACGATTACAGTTATCTCGCGGTGGACGGTATGTCCTCGTGTATTCACGCCATTAAAGACATCATCGACGGCAACATTCACCATTGCTTTATTGAAATGTCGGCGTGCCCCGGCAGTTGTATCGGCGGTCCCGCTATGAATCACAGCCACCGTGCGCCCGTGAAAGGCTATATGGCGGTGGAAAAATTCGCAAAACAGGCAAACGGCGGCGATTTCGATGTCGAACAGCCTGACAGCGCGGAGATTTCCAAAAATCTGATTTACTTAAAGAAAGATAAACCCAAAGCGGGTAGCCGCGCGATTGAGGAAATCTTACATAAAATGGGCAAAATGCGTCCCGAGGACGAGTTAAACTGCGGCTCGTGCGGGTACAATACCTGCCGCGAAAAAGCACAGGCGGTTTTGGACGGCAAAGCGGATTTGTCGATGTGCCTGCCTTTTCTCAAAGACAAGGCGGAAACCTTCTCCGACAACATTATTCACAACACGCCCAACGGCATACTCATTTTGAATGAGGATATGGAAGTCCAGCAGATTAACGCCGCCGCGCGTAAAATTCTCAATATCCGTCACCAAAACGATGTTTTGGGCGAGCCCGTTGTGCGCATTATGGAGCCGTTTGATTTTATCGAGGTGCTCTCCAGCGGCATTGGCATTCACGACAAGCGCGTTTACCTCGCCGAATACAACAAATATATCGAAGAAACCATCATCTATGACCGTATGTATCACATTTTGATGTGCATTATGCGTGACATTACGGCAGAGGAAGAGGAAAAGGCGAAAAAAGAGGAAATGAGCCGCCACACGATTGAAGTGACCGACAAAGTCATTGAAAAGCAAATGCGTATCGTGCAGGAGATTGCCTCACTGCTCGGCGAAACCACGGCAGAAACCAAAATCGCTCTGACCAATCTCAAGGAGTCGCTGAAAGATGAATAACTTATGTACCGACATCGGCTACCAAAGCGTCAATAAATTCGGCGAACAACTTTGCGGCGACAGGGTAGAAATGATTGAGCAGGGCGGCGACAATTATGTTGTCGTTTTGGCGGACGGCCTGGGCAGCGGTGTGAAAGCAAATATCCTTTCCACGCTGACCTCAAAAATCATTTCCACCATGATGGCAAACGGTATGAGCCTTGAAAACTGCGTCGAAACCATCGCCGCCACTTTGCCGATTTGTGAGGTGCGCAAGGTAGCCTATTCCACATTTACCATTGTTCGCACCATTGACAACCGTGAGGCGGAAATTATACAATATGATAACCCACAGCTCATTATGCTGCGGGACGGAAAAAATTACGATTACCCAAAAACCGCAATGGAAATCGGCGGCAAAATGATATACAAATCCAAAGTCGATTTGCGCGAAAACGACTATTTGGTGTTTACAAGCGACGGTGCGATTTGGGCGGGCGTCGGCACATCGATGAATTTCGGCTGGGAACGCGACCAAATTATTGCATTTTTGGAGAAAATGTATAACCCCGATTTTACTGCAAAAACGATGTCCGCACTGCTTTTGGACGAGTGTTGCCGTCTGTACGGCGGCAAACCGGGCGATGACACCACCGTTTGCACGGTGAAAATCCGCGAGCGCCGTTCCGTCAATTTGATGTTAGGCCCGCCGCGTGACCCGAAAGATGTCAACAAAATGATGTCACTGTTCTTCGCGAAAGAGGGCAAGCACATTGTTTGCGGCGGTACAACTTCCACACTTGCAGGGGAATTTTTGGGCAAACCCGTGGAAACGCTTTTGGACTATTTAGACCCTGAAATCCCGCCGATTGCCAAAATCGAGGGCGTGGATTTGGTCACCGAAGGCGTTATCACATTAAGCCGTGTGTTGGAACAGGCAAAATCCTACCACGATGCCGATGCGATTTATGCCGATTGGAATGTCAAACAAGACGGCGCTTCTTTGATTTCGCGTATGCTGTTTGAGGAAGCGACCGATATAAACTTCTTTGTCGGCAGGGCGATTAACCCTGCACACCAAAACCCGAATTTGCCCATAAACTTTAACATCAAAATGCATTTGGTCGAAGAATTGTCCGAATTGCTTAAATTGATGGGCAAACGCGTCAAAGTCAGTTATTTTTAATGGATCCCTTTTGTGAAGGAGTAAGAATATGGGAAAAGAAGGCAGAAAATTTGATACCAAAATTCAGTACCTGAAATATAAGGTGCTGCGTGAAGTGGCGAGAATTGCGTTTGAGGGGGACGAGTTTGAGCTTGCCAACAGTTTTAACGATATTGCAAAGGTCGT
>CAMGGF010000121.1 GCA_946055445.1 uncultured Ruminococcus sp.
TTAAATCCATACACGAGGGGTTCGGCGGCAGTCTGCAATTCCTTTGCTCGGCGGGTGCGCCGCTTTCAAAAGAAGTTGCCGATTTCTATTACGGCACGGGCTTTAATATTCTCATTACCTACGGCGCAACGGAAACCAATATTCCCACCGTCGGCAACCGTCCCGAGGACATTCAAACCGACTCTTGCGGCAAGCCGTATCCTGCCGTTTCTTTCAAAATCAGCGACAGCGGTGAATTGCTTATCAAATCTCCCTTTATGATGAAAGGGTATTTCCGTGACGAAGAAGCCACCAAAGCCGCCTTTACCGAGGACGGTTGGTTTATGACGGGCGACCTCGCCACGCAGGACGAACACGGCTATATACGCATTACGGGGCGTTCCAAAGAGAATATCGTGCTTGCCAACGGCAAAAAAATGACGCCCGACGATGTAGAGGAAAAATATGCCGCCCTGCCCGGCGTCAAAGAGTTCGTCATTTGCGGCGTGCCGCACGAAGGCGCCGACTATGACGATATTCACGCTTTTGTCGTGCCCGAAACCACCGCAAAAGAACGGATGGACGCAATTTCCGCCGCCATTCGGGAAAAAAGCACGCAACTCGCGCAGTATATGCGCGTGGCAAAAACGCATTTCGTTGCCGAAATTCCGCGTACTTCTTTGCAAAAACCGAAACGCTATCTGTTAAAACAGCAGGCGTTGTCGGAAACGGCGGAAAGTACGGAAACAACTTTGCCGACAGCGTCGGACGAAGACGATATGCTTGCAACGGTATGCGCGGTTGTGGCGCGCGTGGCGAATACCGACGCCGCCAATATCACGCCCGAAACCAAAATCTTTTCGGAACTGTCGATTGACTCGTTAAGTTCTATCAATCTCGCGCTGGAATTAGAGGACATTTACCATATCAATATTGAAAGATATTACAGTGATGCAATGACCGTGCGCGATGTTGTGGCGGTGCTTCAAAACAAGGGTACGAAAAACGAAGCCATCGGGCAGGAAGATGTCAGGTATCCGCAGGAAAAGACGAACGGGGATTATTATACCTACTGCTTTTTCCGCAATGCGGCGCGGTTTGTTTATAAACTGCGTATACACAATTTCGAGAATGTTCCGACGGATAAAGGGTTTATTATTTGTGCCAACCATGTTTCCAAAATCGACTATTTGTATATCTCTTCGGCATTCTCCAAAGCACGCTTTAAAACGCTTTGCTGTATGGCGAAAAAGGAACTGTTCCGCAATGACCCATTCAGCCGTAAATTGATTAAATCGGCGGGTATGGTGCCCGTGGACCGCAGCGGTATCAATATGCAAACCATGAACAGCCTGTGCGAAAAACTGCACCATAACTGGGGTGTGGTGATTCACCCCGAAGGCACGCGCAGTGCGGACGGCGTATTCCGCGAAATGAAAAGCGGCGCTTGCGTTTTGGCAATTGATGCGGGTGTGCCGATTGTACCCGTCTATGTGAAGGGCGCTTTTGAAATCTTCCCGCGTGACCGCAAAATAATGCGCTTTTTCAATTGGAAACATATGCGCAAATTCCCGATTGATGTCACTTTCGGCACGCCGATTTCGTCTGACGGCAAAGATGTGCCCGCGCTCACAAAAGAGGTGCAGGACGCGATTTTGGCGTTGCAGGATAAAGCGTTCAAAGCCGAATAAACAGAGAAGCCTCGGCTGTATGCCGAGGCTTTGTTTTTGTAAAATTTTTTCTTTTTTCTGCCTGTATATTACCACAAAATGGTGAAAAAATCAAGTCTTGTTGTTCTTTGAAAAATGTGGTATTGAGAATAATGAGGTGAGTATTATGCAGGAAAACAGAAATTTGACCGCGCTGACCGGTTTGTTTGCCCGCGCGTGGCACAACGAGCAGTATGCGGTACGGGTTTTGGAGGACGATGCATCGCGAAAACTCCTAACCGATGCGGAATATCGCGCGGTCGGGGAACATATGACAGCGGGAATTTCGTTTTTTGCTCCGCAGTTTTCGGGTACAAACGAACAGGCGCTACGCTTGGTTGCAACGGAATATTTGTGTCCGTCGGTGCTCGCGCGCGCCGTGTTTTCGGAGCAAGCACTCCAAACTGCGGCAAAAATCGGCACCGCGCAGTATTTGCTTTTGGGCGCGGGGTATGACACATTCCCTTACCGCCAACCCGCCTTTGCAAAGAATATGCGCATTTTTGAACTGGACCGCGCGGCGACCGTACAAGACAAAATCGCCCGTCTTGCGCGCGCGGGGATTACACCGCCCGAAAATGTGCAGTATCTTGCCACGGATTTGACCGCTTCGGGGTGGGAAAAAGTTTTGCACGACAATCCCGCGTTCGACCGCGCCGCCCCGACCTTTTGCAGTTTGTTGGGGCTTGTGTATTATCTGCCGACGGCGGATTTTGTGCGCCTTTTATGCACATTGCAAAAATTGCTTTGTGCAGGCAGTAGTTTGGTGTTTGACTATCCCGATGCAAACGCATTCGGTGCACACGCGGGCATTCGCGCGCAAAAACAGGCAAAACTCGCACGCGCGGCAGGGGAAGAAATGCACGGCGGATACAGCGAACAGACTTTGATTCGTTTGCTCTCCGACTGCGGATTTCGGGTGTACGAGCATTTGACACCGGACGAAATTACCGCGCAGTATTTCGCCTTGCACAACCGCGCCAACCCCGAAACACCCTTGCGCGCGTTTGACAATGTAAACTTTTGTCTCGCCGTGCGAAAAGAATAAAACATAAATTGTCATTCTGAACGAAGTGAAGAATCTCAAACAGCACAAAGTAAAGACTGTATACAATGAGATTCTTCGGCTGTCGCCGCAGAATGACAATTGGACGGGCGAACACAGTTCGCCCCTACTCGTGGGAACACGCTTCGTGTTGTTCCGCAAAATGATATCGAATTTTACGGGCGCATTGCCTTGACTTGCTCCACAATATGCACAATATCGTCATAAATCGTGAGTTGTGCCAGTCGGTCGTAGTCGGTAGCGGTTTTGTTGAGGATAACCAGATTTTCCCCGCCGAAATACCGTACATATGATGCGGCGGGGTATACCACCAAAGAAGTCCCGACAATGACCATTGTGTCTGCCGCCGAAATGGCGCGAATTGCGCCCTGCACGGTTTGTTCGTCGAGTGGTTCTTCATACAGCACCACATCGGGTTTGATTGTGCCGCCGCATTTTTGACAGTGCGGCACACCGTCGCTTTCTGCTATCGTGTCCACCCCGTAAAATGCGCCGCAGTGCATACAGTGGTTGCGCAGTACACTGCCGTGAATTTCGTAAACGCGGCTGCTGCCCGCCGCTGTGTGCAAACCGTCAATGTTTTGCGTGACAACCGACACGGTTTTTCCGCTTTTTTCCAAATCCGCAAAAAAGCGATGCGCCGCGTTGGGCAGGGCATTTGGGTACAGCATTTTGGATTTGTAGAAATCATAAAACAAATCCGTGTGCGCGGTAAAAAAGGAATGGCTGATAATTTCCTCGGGCGGAATATTTAAGCCGCTGTTTTGGTTGTAAAGCCCGTCTGCCGAGCGAAAATCGGGAATGCCCGACGGACAACTGATGCCCGCGCCGGTAAATACGCACAGATTGCGGCTTTGTTCCAAAATACGCCGTAATTGCAAAATTTTCTCGTCCATTTTTCGCACTCCCTTTGCGTTGTGCCCAAAATTTAAAAACCTTTTGCGCGTTTTTCGGCACTTTGCGCCTTGATTTTTTGTCGAAATTTTCATATACTGATTTATAGTTTCATTATAGTTCAAATTTCGCGTTTTGCAAACCGCTTTTCGGCGGTTTTTTTGTTGGAGGCTTGTAAATTTATGGCGAAAAATCCGTTGGGAGAAGAAAAAATCGGCAAACTTTTGCGTATTTATGCCGTGCCGAGTGTGATTTCCATGCTCGTGGGCGCGCTGTATAATATCGTGGACCAATTCTTTATCGGGCGCAGTGTCGGTATGCTCGGCAATGCCGCGACGAATGTCGCGTTTCCGCTGTCTACGCTGTGCGTTGCGGCGGCGCTGTTGTTCGGCGTGGGCGGCGCGGCGACTTTCAGTTTAAAACTCGGCGGCAAAAAAGAAGAAGAGGCGGCAAAAGCGGTCGGCAATGCTTCTGTGCTTTTGGCGGTAGTCGGCGTGCTCATCAGCGTTGCGGTGCTTCTCTTTTTGCGGCCGTTGATGCGTGCATTCGGCGCAACCGATGAAGTGCTCTCTTACGCCGTCACCTATACGGGCATAACCGCCTACGGCTTTCCGTTTTTGATTTTTACCACGGGCGGTACGGCGCTCGTGCGTGCCGACGGCAGTCCGCGGTATTCTATGGTTTGCACGATTACAGGTGCGGTGCTCAATACGATTTTAGACCCGATTTTGATTTTTAAATTTCAAATGGGTATGGCGGGTGCCGCCGTGGCAACCGTAATTGGGCAAGTGGTGTCGGCGGCAATGGTTTTAGCGTATATGTTCCGCTTTAAAAGTATCCGCTTGCAAAAAAAGCATTTCGTTTTGCATGTGAAAGATTCGTTAAAAATTGCGTCGCTCGGTACATCGCATTGCTTTAATCAACTTGCGATGATGGCGGTGCAAATCGTCTTAAACAATACGATGACCTATTACGGCGCGCAGTCTGTGTACGGCAGTGAAATTCCGCTGGCGTGTTCGGGGATTATTGCAAAAGCCACTATGATTTTCTTTTCGTTTGTCATCGGCATTTCGCAGGGCTTACAACCGATTGCGGGGTACAATTACGGCGCAGGTTTATTTGCACGCGTGCGAAAAAGCGTGCGGTTGGCACTCGCATTCGGCACGGGGATTGCCGTGGCGTTTTACATTGTGTTTCAAGCGTTTCCGCGGCAGATTACGGGCTTGTTCGGCACGGGGGACGAAATCTATTTTGCGTTTGCCGAACGGTATATCCGCGTGTTTTTGATGGCGATGTTTTTAGACGCGATAC
>CAMGGF010000122.1 GCA_946055445.1 uncultured Ruminococcus sp.
TGCCCGACGGCAATTTCCCGACCTGCCCGTACCCGAACCCCGAAATTCGGCAGGCATTTGCATGCGCGATTGCGCTTTCCGAAACCAAAAAAGCGGATTTACTGCTTGCTACTGACCCCGACTGTGACCGTGTGGGTATTGCGGTGCGCGACGGCGACGAATATAAATTGATGACCGGCAACGAAGTCGGCGCGATGTTGACGGAATATGTGCTCTCATCACTTGCACAACAGGGGAAACTCCTGAAAAATCCGATTGTGGTCAAAACCATTGTCACCACGCGCTTGGTGGCAAAAATCGCCGAAAACTACGGTGCCGAAACCGCAGATTTGCTGACAGGCTTCAAGTATATCGGCGAATTGGTGACGAATTTAGAAAAGGCAGGCGAAACCGACCGCTATATCGTCGGTATGGAGGAGTCCTACGGCTATTTGCGCGGTGCGCATTGCCGCGATAAGGACGCGGTGGTCGCTTCGATGCTCATTTGTGAAATGGCGGCATATTACAAGGCAAAGGGTATGAGCCTGTATGACTTTATGCAGAGCATTTACAAAAAGTACGGTATGTATTTAAACACCTTGTTGAATTTCAACTTTGAGGGCGCGGCGGGTATGCAGAAAATGGCGGATATGATGAATGCCCTGCGCGAAAATCCGCCGAAGGAAATCGCCGACGAGACTGTTGCGCGTATTACCGACTACAAAGCGAGCGTTTGCAAGGATTTGACAACCGGCAATGAAACCGCAGTCGATTTGCCGAAATCCAATGTACTCCAATATCATTTGGCGGGCGCCGACAGCGTGATTGTACGCCCGTCGGGTACCGAGCCGAAAATTAAAATTTACATCACTTCGGTTGCCGATACACGCGAAAACGCGCAGGCAAAAGCCGACAAAATTGCCGCAGATATGGAAAAACGCCTCGGCATTTGAAAGGAAGTCTTTTAAAATGATGAACAGTAAAGTCGCCGTCCGCGTCATTGCAATCTTGTTGGCGGTACTGATGCTCGGCGGCACGGTAACGGCGCTTGTGAGCGTGTTCGGCAGTTAGTAACAAAAGGGAACGGGGCGCGCGGCGTGTCGCTTCGTGCCCCTGTGCCGTGTATGCATTTTTTACAGTGAAAAAGTACCGTAATTTTCCTTTTTATACAGTTTATACAAAAAATTTATTGACAAAACTGTGTTTTATGGTACAATACATATTGTACGCTTTATTCCCATTTGTGAGGTGACCGATTTGTCGCAAAAACCGAACCAAACCGACACCTCGCTCGACGCGCTGGTGCTTTCCGCACGGCAGGGGGATGACAATGCTTTCGCCGCCCTTGCGGCGGAAATGATGCCTGTTTTGCGTGCACGCGCGGCGGCATATACCTGCGTCGGCTTGGAGGCGGAGGACCTCGTGCAAGAAGGCTTGATGGCATTGCTTTCTGCGGTGCACACCTATCAAATCGGGGCAGAGGCTTCCTTTTTGACTTATGCGGGTGTGTGTGTGCGAAACCGTATGGTTTCGGTGCTTCGAAAAGTCGGCGGCGGAAAAAGTGTGCATGCGCAGGACACCGTTCCTTTGGATTCGGACTTGCCTGCCGCCACTTTAACGGTGGAGGATTACGGCGACCTGCGGGAGGAATGTGAAACTCTGTTGCGCCGTGTGGACACAATGCTGTCTTCCAACGAACGCACGGTGCTGTATCTGTTTTTGAGCGGTCTTTCTTATCGTGAAATTGCCGAGCGCCTCGGTAAAACGCCCAAATCTGTTGACAATGCACTGCAAAGGGTTCGCCACAAACTGAAAGGGGCATAACGCCAAAGCCTTGTTTCAGCCGATATTCGTAAATAAGCCCTTTCTCAGCAAGGAGAGCATGGACAGTATGCAGCGGTGCAAGCCCGCTCGGGGTAAAAATATTTTTTCAAGCGAGGTAGCAAAATGTACGAAGACAAGACCATCATCTGCAAGGATTGCGGCAACGAATTTGTGTTTACCGCAGGCGAGCAGGAATTTTACGCCGAAAAGGGCTTTGTAAACGAGCCCCAACGCTGCAAACCCTGCCGTGATGCAAGAAAGAACGCAGCAAGAGGAGAAAGAGAAATGTTCACCGCAACCTGCGCGGCTTGCGGCGGCGAAGCACGCATTCCTTTCCAGCCCCGTGATGACCGTCCGGTGTATTGCAGCGAATGCTTTGCAAAGATGAAGGAAGAACAGGCATAAATTATTAAATTCTATTTAATTTCAATAGATTATGCAAAAAGCGCACACGGGTTTTCCGTGTGCGCTTGTTCCTTGTCGGCATCTTGTGCGTGTAAGTACGGGGGGGATATGTCATTCTGAACGAAGTGAAGAATCTCAAATCCCACAAAATCAAACACATCGAACCGAGATTCTTCGGCAGTCGCCTCACCTTAACCGTTTGAAAACACGGCGAAAACTGCGGCGGCGAAAATCCACATACCCGCCGCCGTTGTATGCCAAAATACAGATGCCCTTGCAACTGAACACAGCCAAGTTTTTCATTGTCTACTCCTTTTCTGTCCGCCAAAATGGATATATGCGTATGTGATACAACTTCTATGATATAACAATTTGTTATTTCTGTCAATATATCATTTTGTTTTATGCCATAATGCATATGAGGTGAAAACAAATGGTATACAAAAGATTACGCGACCTGCGGGAGGACAAAGACCTTTTGCAAAAGGATATTGCAGAACTGCTCAACTGCACACAGGTTTGCTATTCCTTGTACGAAAACGGCAAGCGCGATATCCCGACCGAAGTGTTAATTCGTCTTGCCGATTTTTATAAGGTTTCTGTGGATTATCTGTTGGGGCTGACGGACAATCCGTCCCGAAACCAATAATTTCCGAAAAGAAATATTGAAATTTTTTTGAAAATATGCTATATTTTTCTTGTAACAGGCACGGCGTTCCTATATCCGTGCCTTTTGCCATTTTGAAACGGGGGAACGAGTATGGATTTTAAAAACAGCGGCATTATGTATGCGCTCGCCGCGTTGGTTGTCGTGTTTGTGACGGCGCAATCCCTGTTCTTTCTTGTCAAGGCGTGGAAACGCGGCAAAGAATTGGGCATTGAAGCGGCAAAAATGAAACAAACGGTGATTTCAAGCGCGTTGTTTTCGGTTGCGCCTGCAATTTCCATTTTGGCAACGGTGTTGGCGCTCGCGTCGGCGCTTGGCTATGTATTGCCGTGGATTCGCCTTTCGGTCATCGGCAATTTGGCGTATGAAACCGTGGCGGCGGAGGCGGCGCTGGAAGCGCTCGGCACTTCTATGGCAAATTCTGACTTAAATACAATCGAGTTTTCCACGGTGGCGTGGGCAATGACGGTCGGTTCTTGTTTTCCGTTGGTTTTACTGCCGTTTTTGTGCAAACGCATTCACAAAGCCATGCACAAGGTATTGGGCGGCGGCACAGCGGAAAACGGTGCGCCGAAAAAAGGCAAAATCAGCGCCAATGTCGGCGATGTTTTGGGTGCCGCGGCGTTTATCGGCATTATGGCGGCGTTTATTTCGAGAAGTATTATGGGCGTGCAAAAAGACGGTCCGTCCGCAGGGTTTATGACGATTGCCGTATTGCTTTCCGCAATGGTGTTTACCGTCGCGCTTGATTTGTTGTGCAAAAAGAAACACTTAACCAAATTAGAACCCTTTGTTTTGCCGATTGCGATGTTCGGCGCTATGGGCATTGCCGTATTGCTGACGCAAACCCTGCCACCCGAATGGACGGAATTTGTGTGGCGTTCGTTTAACGAAAACGGCGAGATTGTATGGAGGGGCACAGTATGAAAAATCCGAGAACTTACATAGATAAAATGCATATGTGGGGCAGAATTTGGTCCGTCAGCGCCCTGTGTGTGCTGTTTGCCGTACCGCTTGTATTTTCGCTCTATTACAATGCGTTTCCGCCGTTCAATACCTTTTTAAGCGCGGCACTCAAAATCATTCCGATTTATTGGCTGACCGCGATTGTCGAAGTGGTGACTTACACGCCGATGCTCGGCGCGGGCGGCACCTATTTGAGTTTCGTGACGGGCAATATTACAAACTTGAAATTGCCTTGCGCTTTGAGTGCGCTCGACCGTTCGGGGTATAAGGCGACGAGTGAGGAAGGCGAAGTGGTGTCTACCATTGCGATTGCGTCTTCTGCCATTACCACCACGCTGATTATTGCCGTGGGTGTTTTGGCGTTCGGCCCGTCGATTGTAAAAATCACCGCACCCGGCTCTGTGCTTGCGCCGGCGTTTGAATATGTCATTCCCGCTTTGTTCGGGGCGTTGGGTGCTTCGTATTTTGCAAAGCATTGGAAACTTTCGATTTTCCCGATTGCAGTCGGCGTGCTTGTGTATGTGTTTGTGCCGACACTTGCCGTCGGTACTATGATTTTTGTGACCATTGTTGCCGCGATTGCGGGCGCGCTTGTGATGCTCAAACTGAAAGTTGTAGAATAAAAACAAAAAAGAAACAGGGCTTTCCGCAGAAAAAGCGGATAGCCATGTTCTTTTTTTGTCACGCATCGGCGTGCATAATCTCTTTGACTTTCATGAGTCGAATGGTGTTGCTGCGCTCGTTGTCCTCTAACTTTGCGGTGATGTATTTAATCGTCGCCTGCATTTGCGGAATCATCACATATTCGAGGGCGTTGACGCGTCTGCGCGTGCGCTCCATTTCGTCGGAGAGCATATCGCAGGTTTTTTCCACCGCCGCAAGTTCATAGAGTTTCGGCATTAACGCATTTACGGAGAGATATGCATCGTCGAGTTTATCCGAAGTGAATGCAAAGCCGTAAGCGATTTCGCCGCTGCCGCTTTCGGCGGCGGTAATCTGCGGCGTTTTCATACTCATAATATTGCGCACTTCCAAATCGGGCGATTTTGCCGCGGCGGAAATCATCAAGGCTTCTTCGAGCGCCGCCGTACCC
>CAMGGF010000123.1 GCA_946055445.1 uncultured Ruminococcus sp.
TGCTTGAACAATTTGCTATAGAAATATTTGTCTAACTTTTTGGGGTCACTTCACCGTATGGCTTCGGGGGATATTTTTCTTTATTCAGTCAAATACAACCGATTTCTTTTTACCGTTTTTGTTTCGAGGGTATTCTCGAATGCGAAGAATGTAGTCTAAATTTACAATTTCACGCGTGCCGTTGTTCTCTAAGACAATTCCACCGTCCGAAACCGATTGAATCGTGCCGTTGATTTGATTGTTCAGTGTGTAGATAATACATTCTTTCCCGATAAACTGTTTGGCGAGTTCCACCATTTTCTCTTTCTCCCTTTCCGTTTGGCGCGCCGCAAGAAGACGGTGCACCGCAGATTGTTTTTTCATTTTGTTTTGCTGTAAAACGAGAAAAAGCAGGAAAAACACGCAAATTATAGTGCTTGTTTCCATCTTGCCGCCTCCGTGCCGTTTCTTGCATAAAGTATAGCACGCGTTTCGGCGTTTTGCAAGCACGTCTTAACTGCGCCGCAATGCTTTCACAATCGTACCGCAAGCGATGCGCTCTCCGGCGTTGCCGGCGGGTTGCGTTTTGAAATCATCGGGATTACGGTGAATAATGACGCTTTTTCCGATGATTTCCACAAGAGAAAAACAGTCTGTGAGTACCGCGCCGAATGCCTTGCCGCGTGCGGTTGCAAACAACGGCGGCAAGTCGCCCGCGTGCGCGGGGTGGGGGCAGGTTTCGGGGTTGTAATGCCCGCCTGCCGCAAGAAAATCGTCTGTGTTTTCGGCTGTGCAAATGCCGTTTTCGTGCATATGCATAGCAAAAATGCCGAAACTGCACGGCGTTTCCCCAACGGGCAGACCGCGTACATTGGATATGACCAAAACGCCGCGGTCGCCGGCGGGGTAAAATAAAATACGCCCCGCAACATCGGGGTATTTCTCACTGCCGCGCACATATGCCGCCGCATAAGGCTTGTGGGAGGACAAAATATGCACAAAATCTGCGTTTTCTTTTTGAAATGTATACAAAAAAATCACCTCTGCTTGCAGTATATGCAAAGCAAAGGTGAAATTTGTGCAAAAAATTGCGCATTACAAAGGCGCGCGGTCACTGTGCTCGTGCTGATAGGCGTGCAGTAAATCTTTCAGATGCGCGGCGTGTTCGGCTTCTTCCACCGCGTATTTCGAAAAGATTTCACGGTATTTTTCCTCGCCGCTGTATTCATCGGCATAGCCTTCAAAATCCCGCGCCATTTCCATTGCGTTTTCCCACGCGCGCAAAAGACGGTCGCGCACCGTTGTGGGAATTCGGTGTCTGTTTTGCTCGTTTTCCATACGATACACTCCTTTTCGCTTTTAGTATGCGCGTTTTCTTGCGTTCCATTCCGTGTTTTGTGCATTTTTCGAAAAAACGAAATCGTAAAAGACAAAATATTGCATATATTTTGCTTTTATGTTACAATAACTTAATAAATTTGTAAGAATCGGAAAGGCACGCGGTTTTGCAATACGCCGCGTGATTTCGTGGGATTTGTGTTCACAAAGTGGATGCAAAAAACGCCCTCGGGCAAGTTGGTGGCGTTTTGGAATATGATGGGAAGCCTCGTTAATGCCGCCACCTCTGTGGTGCTGTTGATGATGGTAACGCGTCCCCTCGGCGACGAAAAGGCAGGCGTGTTTTCGCTTGGCTTTTCGGTGAGTTTAATGATGCTCACCGTCGGTATGTTTGAGGTGCGGCCGTTTCAGTCTACGGATATTTATAAGCAGTTTTCCTTTCCGCAGTATTTTTCCTTCCGTATTTTGACCTGCCTTTTGATGCTGGTTTGTTCGGTTGGGTATGTGCTTTTGAACGGCTTTACGAGCGAAAAAGCGTGGGTGGTTTTGCTGTTGTGCGTTTTAAAATGCGTGGAAGCATTTTGCGATGTGTTTAACGGGCAGGCACAGCAAAACGAACGGTTGGATATTGCGGGATTTTCGCTTTCCGTGCGTGTTTGTCTGTATTGCGGCGCATTTTTACTTGCGTTGCTGATTACGGGAAATTTGTTAATTGCCTGCGCGGTTATGGCTGTTTCGGCACTTGTTTGGCTGATTTTGTTTGATGTCAAAACAGGAAAATATTTCGAAAAATGCGGTTTGGACTTTCAAAAGACCTCTGTGTTTGGGCTTTTCAAAGCCTGTTTTCCGCTGCTTTTGGCATCCTTTTTAATGATGTATATCAGCAATGCGCCGAAATTTGCGGTAGATGCATATCTGCCCGATGCATACCAAACCTATTACGGTATCTTGTTTATGCCGGCGTCGGTTATCAATTTGTTCAGTTTGTTTGCATTTCGCCCGTTGCTTACAAAACTCACGGCAATGTGGAACGAAAACCGCCGCAAAGCGTTTTTGCTGACGGTGTTGAAACTCGTTTTGTGGATTTTGTTCGTCACGGCGGCGGCGCTTGCGGGCGGCGGTTTTAATGCGCTTTGCGTGTTGCTTTACTATATGATTACCGTTATGCGCCGCCAAAAATATGTTTTAATCGGCTATGTTGTTGCGGCGCTGACCGCCTGGTTTGCCGGTGACCGATCGGTGCGCGCGTTTGGGCTGATGGGCGCGTCTTATACCTATATTCTTTCGGTTGCGGTGCTTTGCGTGCTGTTCGTTTGTGTTTTTGCAGGCGTACTGCTTACGAAACGCAAGGAAAAGGAACCGCAAATGCGCAATACCGACAAACTCTTTCTCGGCGCGGCAGTTCTTTTGTGTATCGCGGGCTTTTTTGCGGCGGCATACTTGTGGACGCCGAGTGACCGTGCTTATGTTGTCGGCTTGCAAACGCGCTACATTATCCCCGTGTTGCCGATGCTGTTGCTGTTGCTTCGAATGCCTGCCGTTTCCTGTCGCAAAGACATTTCCAATTTCCTTACGGTCGCGGCGGTGCTTGCCAATGTACTGTATTTTACAGATGCGTTAAATGTGACGCTTCTTTCAACATGGTAATTTTTATTAGGAGGTTTATAATATGAATTTCAGTGTATTTTCAGCGTTTGACCACGCGGTATTTGCGTGGATTCAGAGCAACATTTGGTGCCCGTTTTTAGATGTTGTTATGCCCATTATCACGATTTTGGGTGAGGGCGGCTGGTTTTGGATTGTGCTTGCGGTTTTATTTCTGTTTATGAAAAAATACCGTAAAACGGGTGTGACAATGGCGTTTGCACTCATTGTTATGCTGATTATCAATGACTTGATTTTGAAAAATGTGTTTGCGCGTGTGCGCCCGTTTAATTTTGCGGAGTTTGCCGATTTGTATGCGGCATTTCCCGTCGGCGCAGACGGCAGACCGGATTTGCTGGCGTCTTTGCCGTCGAGTTTTTCGTTCCCGTCGGGGCACACTTCCTCGTCTTTTGCCGCGGCAACCGCAATACTGCTTAACAAAAAATGGAAAGTCGGTATACCCGCCTTCCTTTTGGCAATTTTCATCGGGTTTTCGCGCAATTATTTAATGGTGCATTACCCGACCGATGTTTTGTTCGGCGCGCTGTTCGGCATTTTGTACGCCGTGCTTGCCTATTTCCTGATTGCCAAATATCTCTACCCGCCGTTTGACCGCGCAGTCGGGCAAAAGGTAGACGCATTTTTCGCAAAGAAGTTTCATAAAAAAGAAAAAGCCGCATAGGGTAACGGTAACAATCCGTACCCGTCAAAAATGCAGTGTTAAAGCGATATTTGTCGCTTTCGCTGTTGCTTTGCAAAAGCGGACTGATTATAATATGGCGGTGTTAAATACTTATGACTTTTCCACTCGGTAAAACCGCAGATTTGCGGTTTTCTGCGGACGGTACGTTCCGCATTATGCAGGTTGCGGATACACAAGACACGCAGGTGACCTCAAAAGATACGATTGCGTTTCTTGAAAAAGCCTTAGACGAAGCGCAACCTGATTTGGTCATTTTCACAGGTGACCAGTTTAAAGGATACGGCGTCAGTTTCTTGCTCGGCGACCGCGAAGAAAACTACAAGCGCGCCATTGACAATTTAATTGCGCCTTTGGAAGCACGCGGGATTCCGTTTTCCTTTGTATTCGGCAATCACGATGACCAAGCATTCGGCATTCCGAAAGAAAAGCAACTGGAAATGTACCTTGCGCACAAAAACTGTATTGCCGTGGCGGGGGATACTACTCTGCCGGGGCTTTGCAATCAATACATAAACCTGCGCACGGCGGACGGCGAAAAAATCCTGTTTAATCTGTATCTGATTGACTCGCTTTCCACCACGCTGGACGGCAAATGTGCAAGCGTCACAAAAGAACAAATCGAATGGTACCGCACGGTGCGCGACAGTTTAAAAGAACAAACGGGCGCATATGTACCCTCTATTCTTTTCCAGCATATTCCCGTGCCGGAAATGTGGGAGGTGCTCAAAGAAGTGCCGAAATCCCATAAACCGCACGCCGAGGGGTTCCGCGCGCACGCAGGAAAGTTTTATGACATTGACGAGCGATTTTTGCAAAAAGGGAATTGCGATTTTTTGCTGGAAACGCCCGCAACGCCCGCCGAAAATACGGGCGAGTTTGCCGCCGTCGCAGAAATGGGTGACACGCTTGCGATGTTTTTCGGGCATGACCACAACAACAGTTTCGTCAGCCGCTATCAAAATATGTTGCTCGGCTATACGCAGGGGTGCGGCTTCAATGTGTACGGACCGAAACTCGACCGCGGTGTGCGGCTGATTGACTTAAATGCTGAAAATCCGCGCGAATTTCAAACCCACACCTTGTTATATAAAGATTTGTTCACGGTGCGGGACATTCAAAACAAACCGAAATATTTGTTTTATTCTTACGCACCGCCGAGCGTGGAATCGGTATTGCCGAAATTGAAAAAAGTCAGTATTGCCGCAGGTATTGCGGTAGCGGGCGGTATTTTATATGCGCTCGGAAAACGAAAATA